>JAJBTP010000271.1 GCA_020860805.1 Tannerellaceae bacterium
GGATATTTCTTATTTCCCGGATATCTCTTCAGAATTCAGTTATACTTTTATAGAAGATAAAGAGGAAAAATATGATAGTTTCATTCCATTAGAAATAATAGTATTTGAACGTTTCTATGAAGATACAGTAACGTATAAGTCTAAAAAGGCAGGGTTAAATCTGAATGTCCGTCCTATTAATGCTGTGGATACATCTGTAATGCATGTTATATATTGCAGAGGGGGTGAGGTAGAGCAAAACGAAAATCTTAAAAAAATAATAGACCAGAATTTTACTGCAGAGTTTCCTTATCCGATACCTTTTATAGAGGATATAACGGTGAATGCCTCTGCTGTAAATGCTTTGGATTCTACTTATATGGTTTACGTCTATCAAGCGGAGGGAAAAAGAGCTGTGCCGGAAAAATATCATATGAATCCTGCTGTAGGTATTTTGCCTGGAGAATGGCCACATGGATATTCAACCGGGGTAAATGTCAGTGACTCCCGGAATGAGATAATTTATTGGGCTGTAGCCTGGTAATGAAATAGCCGGAACGGATTACCGTAATTTAATCTAACGCTATTGGGGGAATCCGGACTTCCTTCAAGCCAACACGAATTATATTACCAGTACAGATAAAGTAATCTGTTTGATTTTCAAGGTCGAGGGTGTCGCCCGGAACTTGGGTAGAATGCCGGTTTTTAAGCAGAACTTCTTTTTTCACAAAGTCTACTGATTCCGGAGCCGAATCGAACTCTGCATAGATACCATACGTACTATAAAGATGGTTTTCCGGTCGTTTATAAAATAAAAAACTACTCCCATCGGCTGCGGCATTATAGACCTCAAAACAATCATATCCACCGGTATTATCTCCGGAACTAAAAAGATATTCGACGGATGAACCATCCGCCGTATACAGGGTATAAATGGGAACAACTTCACCATTCCGGGAAATTACCAGTTCATCCTTTTCCGTACCGGGGTAAAGCGTACGACGAACAAACACACTGCCCCCAGTAGTAACTAATGAATCCGGGTTTCCGGACGGATTAACAGCATATACCGCCATACTTATCCATACCAGTAATCCTATCGTAAATGGTTTCATTGTTCCGGATACTTTATAAATTTAACTTCATTTCTTTCGGATACTTTACACTATAGCTTATCTGGTAGGTTTTTGTTTCGCCGGAAGTTATCTCCTGTTCCCACGTAATAACGCCAATCTCTTCTACATTTGTTGTCCATGGGGATGTTTCTTTAAGCAAATTTACATCTATTTTTTTCTGGGTGGATATCGGATATTGATCCTTTAATACCATTTGAATGGGTTTATTCTGATTATTTTTGACGGTAAGCTGATATGCAAAGGTTTGTTGAATATCATTGCCCAGAGATTTCCCGGAACTATAATCTTTCATCTTTTCACGTTTAACCGCTATTCTTTTGTCTGTTCCTAGTGTCAGGGTGAGTTTGGATTTAGTGGAAGCTGCATCTATAAATGTTTCTCCAATGTAAGTGCCATCATAGGTTATATTTGCTTTTCCACTTAATAAACCCAATTTTTCCCAATCGGCTATTTCCGCAAGCAGATAGGTTTCAGTGTCTAATTTCGGGGTACAATAGTATTTATACTCCGCTGTTGTTTCTTTTACCAATAAATCGATAGTTTGTTCTTTGCCGTTTCCCGGTATGCTATAAGGCAAGTCTATCGTATATATCAGGCTCAATGCATTATCGGATTCTGTGACGAAATCGTCCATCGAGTTACTTAATTCAACCATAACAACACCATTGGAAGCTCTTGAACCATAAATGGCTGTAGAAGTAGTATCTTTCAGTACTTGTATGTTTTTTATCATAGCCGGATTAATCCTTTCAAATTGTTCTTTGGTTATGAGCTCACCGTCCACAATATAGACGGGTTCGTTTGCCTCTCGCTGTACTATCGCAGGTTGACTGGTTTTTATAGGTATAACTATTTTGTATAATTATATCATCGGAAGAAGGTTGGAAATAAGAATGTTCTTTCAGGAACCATGCAGACAACAAGGGTGCCACTTTTCCATTGCTTGGCATACCTGTGGAAAGCGTAAGTTTTACTTTTTCCCAATCCAGTCCGGTGGTCTGATGTACTTTTGACTTCTGTGTTATTCTTATAGGCTTGTCTGTGGATTCTACATGGATATCAAAGAAGGGAGTCCATCCGGCATGAGTTGTAAAATAGGTAATCAAAAAAGTACTGTTCAAGGGCCGGGATGCTGATACGGTTAATTTTAAAACTCCTGATGATTTACTACCTTTCATATTTTCCTGGTCCCGCTGTGCTTTGAGCCGGGTAACAGTTTCATTGATTGCCTTTTTTCTTTTTCCAAAGATTTAAGTAAGGTTTCTGCTTCTTCGGACTTACTTTTATAATATTCAATGGTCTTTACCAGTTCGTCAATGCCTAAACCGGATTCCGAACCGGAAATATTTTTAGTAATTCCTTCCTGAAGATACTTCAGTATTTCCCTGTTTATTTTATTTTCTATTTCTATCCGGTCGAGCCTGTCCTGGTATACAGTTATGGAATCTTCGATTTTTCTTACATACGATGCCGACGGTTTAGAGGCTGTGAGATAATCAACTGAATATTCATAGGATGAAACTACTACACCGGCAGGTGATTTAATTTTTAAACTGTTTAAATCTATCCCGGGACTTAACCCTTCAATATAGATTTCATTTTCTCCCTTTACCAGATTGGCAGTAGCACTGTGGGTTAATTCGGCTCCTTTGAAAAAAACGGTTGCTTCACTCAGTTTAGAACCCAGCGTTATTTTATCCTGGGCTTTCAGAGGAAGAGAAAATAAAGAAATAAGAATAAGAACGACAGAGTAATCAGATGTTTTCATAAGGGCATACTATTTATGTTGGTTCCACAAATATAAAAACTATCTGAAACAACCTTTCTTTTTTTAAGATAAAAGGGTAAATGGTTGAAAAATAATAGAGTTCATAAAGAGTCAAAGTAGTTATTACTCGATTATTCACTACTTTGACTACTCCGGGCTTGTCTTTTGAGACATCTTTTAATTGCCTCCCGATAGCACAATCAGGGAAAGTCCGGCAATGAAAAGAACGAACATACCAGTCAGCAGGCGGTTAACGGATGGGGAACTTCCTTTGAACTCTTTCCATATGAATACCCCCCATAAGGCTGCAATCATCGGAGCTCCCTATCCCAGGGCATAGGAGATAGCTGCACCTGCTTTTCCGGCAGCAATGTAACTCAATGCTGTACCCAGACCCCATATACAGCCTCCTAATATGCCTACCATATGCGTCTGGATGCTACCTGAAAAATAGCTTTTATAATCAACGGATTCTCCTACAAAAGGCCGTTTCATGACCAGGGTATTAAACAGGAAGTTGCTTATCAGTATACCTATTGAGAATATAAAGAATGCAGTATAAGGGGTAGCCATCCCGGCTGTTGGATTTTCGAAATTGTCCAAATCCATAGCGGCAGCTACAAAACGGTAAAAGAAGGACATGAGTATCCCGGCTATAGCAGCCAGCATAATACCTTTCCGGTTATTTGCCGTTTGTTGCGTCTTATTTTTTCCGGCAGCTATCCCGTTGCATATAATAGCAACAGCTATGAGAAATACGCCGGCAAACAGAAGAACCGGGTCACCTTTAGGTGTACTGAAATAATTGATAAAAACACCCAGCACTAAGGCCAGACCAACTCCTAAAGGAAAAGCTACTGCCATTCCTGCTATGGAAACAGAAGCGGATAAAAGTATATTGGAGGCATTAAAAATAACTCCACCGATTAACGCACTTATAAGATGCTGTTTTTCTATCTGTGCAATATCTTCGGTAAAGCTACGTCCGGCCTCTCCAAAACTTCCTAATGTAAAAACCAACAGACAGGCAAACAGGAAAATCCCAATGGTATAATCCCAATAGAAAAGTTCATACCGCCAGTTTTTACCGGCCAGCTTCTGGGTATTACCCCAGGAGCCCCAGCACAACATCGTAATCAGACAAAATACGATGGCTAATGTATAATTTGAAACAATGAACATGGTAATAGTATTAAAGTTTTACAATTATTTTTTTCCCGTAACCTGCCTGACGATAGCATCCAGCGTATGGGTTGTTTTTTATCTCCGTTGATAATCAGGTAGCGGTGCTTTCCCTGCTCCGAAGGGGAGAAAAGAGAGTACCCGTCCGGGTCTATCGTAATAGTTCCTTTGGGGGGAAAGGTCAAAGTAGTTCCTATCCGGTTCAATGGCATATAATACCGAAGTAAGATCCCATGTCTGCCGGTCGTAAGGCATTGTATCATAGATTTTATAAGATACACATAACGGATGTTTGTATCCCTGAGAAAAATCATTCAGGATGCTTTGATGAGGATACAGGAGTTTATTCCCTAATTCCCACCCACTGGCGATTAATTCGGTAGGCCACTTATCAAAAAGAATACGGGCGGCCTCTAAATCCTGTACAATATTCCACTCCGGGAAATCAAACTCATTGCCATATAATCCTCCCATAACAGATAGGAATTTTACTTTCTGAGCAACCAGGGCAACTCCGTCTGATTCACTATATTCATCCGGTTCAGATAATAATAAACGGGCCAGATTGGTTTCCGGACCAATAGCAATGAATACCACAGAGTTGTCTGGCTGCTCAGCCAGTAATTTACGTTGTAATTTGTAACCTTCCGGAATTTCACTTTGTAAGCTACGCCGGGGATGAAGAATTTTTTGTCCGTCAATAATCGTGTCCAGTGTCTGGCGCAAATAGCCTCCATCTTCCGGATTAACTCCATTATACGCATATCCCAACGGCATATCCCACCGGTTATTTAATCCGCAATAAGCATCTATATACTCAACCGAGTAGGGATTGGATTTACTGATGGTAATACCTAACAAATCAATCAAACCTTCTTTTTCATAATTGAATAACATCTGCATGGCCAGTACATCATCTATGTCGTTGCCTACATCTGTATCCAGAATGACCGGGATAGGTTTGTTTTCCATATGTTTGTCCGGATTATTTAATTGATAACGTAAGGACGTATCGCTACGTAAATCATCAAATAGAGAAACATCCAGTTCAGTCCGGGATATATTCCGGTTCACACCCATATATCCCATCGGATGATACCCTCCTGTAAAGTAGTTTTCGTTGGCAAAGCGTACGGAAGGTTGCATCCCTGAAGGATCTGCTATGGATAAGGCAATTATCCATTCGCCTTCCGGTAGGGGATTGTCCGGTATAACTTTTTGAGTAACTTCATATACAGGGGGCGGAGTCATATATCTTTCTTTTTCTTCTGACCAGTTTTCTCCCGGCATCCACTCTGATATTTTTACATCCTTTAAAACCGTGTCCCATACTTTTTCCTTGGTTTCAGGGCCTAATAAAGATACTACGACAGGCCAGTCGTAATAAAAGGGAGAAGAACCGGTATTTGTAACTTTAAAAGAGACTGTAAAAGGTGAATTGCTTTTAGTTTTTACCGGGTAGGAAAACTCCTGTATCACGAACCGGTAACCCATGGCTTTCTGAAGTATTTCAGCATTCTTTCTGAATTCCGGCTCGTTGAAGTTAGCCCAGGTGATACCTCCCAGATGATTACAATGTAAATTCCGGATTTGCTCTATGGTATAGTCTCTGGTTGGTTTATCCGCTACTACCTCTTCAAAAGAACGGAATCGTGCCAAATCACCCCAATTCCAGGTAATTTCTCCGCCAATAGGTTGTGTTTTCCACCGGTCACCTAACTTGATCATTTCTTCATACCCCCGTACAATTTCCTGGGGTTGTGACCATGAATCCCAGTAGATTCCGAATTCATATTCGTTAAACTCATAGGCATACCGGACTATTACCTTCTTATTTTTGAACGCTTTTTGGAAAGCATCTCCCAGTACTTTTTCCATACCGGGTATCCAGGTACGGTTTTCGATGTGTTCCGGCTCGTCATGAGGAGGCCAGTAAGTGGATAAATCCGGGTCATGGTGTTCACCCCATTCTCCGATAATACCCATTTCTACGTAAGCAACCCGTGGGTCGTTATCCCAGGCTTCACCTAACTTTTCTACCAGTTTTCCACCCGTTCCGGGAAAGAGGGGTCAAAATATCCTCCCGTAATGGGTATATATTTATCCTTTTCTTCTACATAGGCACCTACTGAACCCGGGATTTGTTTATAAGGACTTACCTGTGGTGCAAGCCCTTTAGGCCAATGCCAGCCTACTAAATCGTCGGGAATGGCCGGGTCTTTAGGAGTACCGCCATGCCAGGGTTCAACCCATACCAGAAATACGCGGGGAATGACTTTTACATTCATATCTTCCACTCCTTTCCAGCGATGGTTACTATATGAAATGATATTATCAACTCCGTCGGCCGGGTCATCTTCGAGCATATTCCACTGCATGTATTCTTTTACCATAGAACCGTAGGGTTCGGGGTATTCCGGACGTATCCGGTCTCTACCCGGTGCGAAAAACTCCCGGAATCCTTTCATCGGATTTCTGAAAGCCGCCTCGTACTCCGGGTAACTTACTGTTACTCTCTTTTCTTCACAACCTGTGAAGAAAAGAGGTAAACAGATAAGCAGAGTAAACAAGTGTATATATTTCATGGCGAAGTTATTTTAATTCATATCTGAGGGTTTTATCCTGACGCATATCTGTGAATTGAGTATTCTCAATTTCAACAGTCTCCGGTTCGGTATTGATACCGATATATCCCATAGGATGACGTCCACCTTCAAAATAATTCTGAACAGCAAACCGTAAGGAAGGTAGCATTCCGGCCGGGTCAAGAACAGCAATGGAAATAATATACCGGCCGTCGGCCAGTTCCGTATCCAGTGTTAGTTCTTCCTCTATGTGGTATTTCTGTGCAGGCTGAAGATATGATTTGGATTCATTGCTCCAATTATCTCCCGGCATCCAGGTAGATATTCTGGCTTTTTTCAATGTTTTACTCCATACCTTCTCATGGGTATCCTCTCTTAATAAAGCGATTTCAACCGGCCAGTCATAATAGAATGGGGATGAACCTGTATTAATTACATCAAAGGAGACTTTAAAAGGAACATCTTTCTCAATAGTAGCCGTATAATTAAATTCAGAGAGGACAAACCGGTATCCCATTGTTCTTTGCAGCAAATCGGCGTTCGGCTCGAAAGTAGGGTCATTGAAGTTGGCCCAGGTAATACCCCCCAGGTGGTTACAATGCAAATCACGAATCTGATGGATAACCAAGTCTCTTGTTTCTTCATCGGCTACCACCTCTTCAAATGAATTGAATTTGTACAGGCTTCCCCAGTTCCAGGTAATTTCACCTCCAATGGGCTGTGTTTTCCAACGGTCTCCCAGTTTTTTCATCTCTTCATATCCTCGTACCTGTTCTTCTTCGATAGCCCATGAATCCCAGTAAATACCAAATTCATAATCCATAAATTCATAGGCATACCGGACCATTACTTTTTTATTTTTAAAAGCGGCTGTAAAAGCATCTCCCAGTGTTTTCTCTATACCTGGTATCCAGGTTCGGTTTTCCACATGGTTGGGTTGGTCATGAGGTTGCCAGTAAGCAGTAATATTTGGGTCATGATGTTCTCCCCATTCTCCGATAATACCCATCTCTATGTTAGGCTACCCGTGGGTCGTTATCCCATGCCTCACCAGCTTTGGCTATCAGTTTTTTACCCTATCCTGAAAAGTGGGGTCAAAATAACCTCCTGTAATCGGTGTGTTTGGGTCTTCGCTATAGGTTTGTCCGGGAATATCCAATGGCCAGTGCCAGCCATTCAAGTCGTCCGGATGGTCTGTATAGGTGTTTTTTTGCATACCCTCCGTGCCAGGGTTCCATCCAAACAATGAAAATACGTGGAATCACTTTTATGTTCTGGTTTTCCACACCGGCCCAGCGATGATTACTATAGGCAATAATTTTGTCTACTCCATCACTTTCGTCTTCTTCAATCATATTCCATTGCATGTATTCTTTAATCATGGAACCATACGGATAGGGATAATCTTCTCTTATCCTGTCATACCCGGGTCCGAAAAACTCCCGTAAGCCTTTCATCGGATTCCGTATAGCATGCATAAACTCTACAGGACGTATGGTTACCATGCCTTCGGTTATACCACTGCCACCTCCTTCAATCGGAGGCATTATTCCGTGGTCTTCCTCTTTGCAGCAAAAGAGTACAGCCAAAAGGAGAATACTTAATATAGTAGCTATTTTTTTCATAATCAGAAACTTTAAATTGTTAACGTATTAATAACCCGGATTATTTTCCGTGATGGCTTCGTTGGCATCCATAGCAGCCTGTGGAATAGGATAGAGGATATGATACGGTTGTACGGCAACACCGGCTCTCTCTTTCATATATTCAATCAATTTTCCAAACCGTATCAGGTCCCAGCGGCGCATGTGTTCACAACAGAGTTCGTGCAGGCGTTCGTCCAGCAAAATTTCGGCAAATGCCTCTTTACTCAGGTTGTCGGCCAGGGTAACAGAGGTTAATCCGGCACGGTTACGCACTTCGTTTAACGCTTCGTATTTTTCATTGCCGGTATCATCTGTCGCATTCAATGCTTCGGCTTTCATCAGTAAAACATCTGCATAACGTATAAGAATAAAGTTCAGATTATCATCTTCGATTACATTTCCGGTTTCCGCATCCCAGAATTTACGAATGCTGGGTGGGTCCTGTATAACGCCATCATACTCGGTAAAGAAGAAAGCTGTTTTACGTTTGTCATGGTCTTCATATGAATCGTAGAGATATTGGGTAGGTCCGAAACCGCCCCAACCTCCGAAATTAGTAGGTCTACCTACATTCCGGGGCCCCAGTAAGAGTGCTGAATGCTTCCTTCGAGTCCTCATGACCCGGAATGTTTGAATTGTATTTCAAAAATATTTTCATATTCCTGGTTTTTGTTATTTGGGTCGAAATTATCCTTATAATTGGTATACTGG
>JAJBTP010000410.1:0-4365 GCA_020860805.1 Tannerellaceae bacterium
AGTAGTTAGTAGTTGGTAGTTAGTAGTTAGTAGGATTCTTCCTTAAAAGGTTGCGTAGGGTTCGATGTTTTTCTACTATCTACCAACGGGTTACTCCTAACTACTATTTCCGGTAAAACCAGAAATTTATCCAAACCGTCCTGTTATATAATTTTGTGTACTTTCTTTTTCGGGATTCGTAAATATCTTACGGGTTTCATCGTATTCAATCAATTCTCCCAGATAGAAATAACCGGTTTTATCACTGACACGTGCCGCCTGTTGCATATTGTGGGTTACAATAACAATAGTATATTCTTTTTTCAATTCATGAATCAGGTCCTCTATTTTACCTGTTGAAATAGGGTCAAGCGCAGACGTGGGTTCGTCCATCAACACGATAGAAGGTGGAATGGCCAGTGCACGGGGCTATACAAAGACGTTGTTGCTGTCCGCCGGAAAGCGCGAAAGCCGACTCTTTCAACTTATCTTTTACCTCTCCCCATAAGGCCACCTGCTTTAAGGTTTTCACCACTGTTTCTTCTATATAGTTACTATCTTTTATTCCGTTTACACGAAGTCCGTAAGCTACATTTTCAAAGATAGTTTTAGGAAACGGATTGGGTTTCTGAAACACCATACCTACGTTTTTACGAAGTTCATCTACTTTTTCGGACTTATCATAGATATTGCGTCCGTCTATGAGGATGGTTCCATCCAGACGGGCACCCGGTACCAGATCATTCATCCGGTTAAAAAGCCGTAAAAAAGTTGACTTACCACATCCAGAAGGACCAATAAAGGCAACTGAGGTATTTGCTTCGATTTCCATGTTTATGCTTTTAAGAGCATGAAAACTGCCATAATAGAAATCAACATTCTTTGAGTCAATTTTGAGCATATATTATTTTTTATGTAGTTAGTAGTTGGTAACTCCTCATTTTTAATTAATTCATTTTCACTTTTTTAGCAAAATAACCGCGCAAGGCATTCGCTAAAAGATTCATTATTAGAACGATGGCAATAAGTACCAAAGCGGTTCCATAGGCCATCCCACGGGATGCTTCAATATCCGTACCACTGGTTGAAATCACATATAAGTGATAGGGAAGTGCCATACATTGGTCGAAAATACTTTCCGGCAATTGGGGTAAGAAATAAGCAGCTACTGTAAACAGGATAGGTGCTGTTTCACCGGATATACGGCCAATGGATAAGATTAGGCCAGTGATAATGTTAGGGAAAGCCATTGGTAAGATAACACGCCGGATAGTTTGTAGTTTTGTTGCTCCTAATGCCAGGCTTCCATGCCGGAAAGAATCATCGATACTTTTTAACGCTTCTTCCGTAGTACGGATAACCAAAGGAACGGATAGCAAAGCCAGGGTAAATGAACCGGCTATGATAGAGTCTCCCCATCCCAGGTAATTGACAAACAGAGCCATACCAAACAAACCGAATACAACAGAAGGTACTCCACTTAGGTTATTGGTCATTACCCGGACGAACTGTATAATTTTCCCATTAGTAGCATATTCATTCATATAGATACCACTTCATTACGCCAATGGGAA
This sequence comes from Tannerellaceae bacterium, assembly GCA_020860805.1. Classification (GTDB taxonomy): domain Bacteria; phylum Bacteroidota; class Bacteroidia; order Bacteroidales; family Tannerellaceae; genus UBA4116. The sequence goes on from JAJBTP010000410.1 coordinate 1,554, forward strand.
AACTTATGATACTACTTCCTAATACCAGATACAACGTACCAATGATAGCCGGATAAATACCCCCGGAAGTCATGCCGTCTTCCGGTGCTTTGGTTAAGAAATCCCAGCTAATTACGCTTGCCCCCCTGAATAATAATAAAGCCCAGAATGACAAAGAGGATGATTACAACAAAATAACTCAGGAAAGAGAAAAATCCAAAAGCCACTTTCTGGGCGGTCCGTTTCTCTTTATCTACATTACCTAATTTCTGAACAGGTGTCATATTTTATGCGTTTCTTTTAGATGTTATATACTCAACAAGGATACTCAGCACCAGTGTGATAAGAAATAACACGGCTCCTAAAAGGAATAAAGCTTCATAATGAGCACCTCCGGCCGGAGCTTCACCCAATTCGGCTGCAATTGTTGCGGGAATGGTACGAACCGGTTCAAAGAAAGAAGTAGGAATAACGGCAGCATTTCCTGTTACCATCAATACAGCCATAGTTTCGCCGATAGCCCGGCCTATCCCTAATACTATCGCAGAAGTAATACCGGAAATTGAATAAGGAATGATAACTTTATATATGGTTTGCCATTGGGTAGCACCCAGTGCCAGACTGGCTTCTTTCATAGCCCGTGGAGTGGTACGCATGGAATCTTCAGCTACTGTAATGATAGTGGGTAAAGCCATAATAGCTAATACCAGACTACCTGCAAAAGTTGTTTCACCAACCGGTAGATTCAATCCTTTCTGGATAAGCGGGACTATTACTACCAAACCGAAAAAGCCGTACACAACAGACGGAATGCCTGCCAGCAACTCAATGATAGGCTTCAGGAAATTACGGGTTTTCATATTCGCAATTTCAGCCATATAAATAGCCACTGCTACTCCGAAAGGAAGTGCAATTATAATAGCACCGATACTTACCAGTAAAGTACCTAATAAGAGAGGGATCAATCCAAAACTGGGAGATGGAGTAGAAGTCGGATACCATTTAGTTCCCAGGAAGAAATCGGATAAATGGATATTATCTCCGGAAATTACTTTCCCGGAAAAATCATCTACCAGATACTGGTGCGGAAAGAAAGCAATAATGGCAGGTTCTTTTCCTACCAGTTCATTAATCTTTTCCGGAATAAATTCGAATGAACTTCCCAGTTCTGATTCGTCATAATACTGTGTAATATCCGACAGGCGGAACAACACAATCTCTTCGTCAGGTCCTCCGAGTTGGTTCCAATTGGTTATCTCTGAATCAAAGATATCCATAATTTGCTCAGGAGACAGATGGTTAACCGGGTTTTGCTGGTTCAATGCAAGGACGTATCCTTCTTCAACAGCAGGACTATTAAACAAGCCGCCTGCTTCCTTGAATAAGAACAGAACTATTAACAAGATAGTAATACTGGTTACACTACCGCTAATTAATAATCCTCCTTCAACGATTTTTTCAAAAAATTTTCTCACGCTTTTTTGTTCTAATTATTTATGACACAAAGAAACAGCAGGGATATTAAGAAGGAATTAAACATATTTGAAGGGAATACTACATTTGTGTTACGAACCTGTTACACAAGCTATTTTTTACTTTTGAGGTAATTATGTAGCTTTGTAAGAACAAAAATCAGAATAAATGACAAAGAAAAAAGAGAAAGAAGGGTGGGATTACATCACCGATACATTTGAAAAGATATATCCCACACAAACAGAACCGCTACATTTCGGGACTCTTATCTCTTACCAATTAGGAGGAGAGGACCCGCTGGAGGGGATCAGTGTCTATGATGGCGGGAATTTCTGGCATTTTGTAACCTATGGTTTTTCCGAACTTTTTGAAAAAGAATCTGAAAACAAAGAATATAGTGGCTATGGTTTTGAACTGACTGTGAAACTAAAAAAAGCAGTACGGTTAATGAGGAAGAACTAAACTGCATGGCTGGTATCCTGCAGGCATTAGCGCGTTATGTTTTCGAAAACCAGTCACCTTTTGGCCTTTATGAATATATTTATACCGGGCAGAAAAACGGAATGGATTTACAGGGAAAGGCTAAAATCACAGGTGTTGTTACCAAGCCGGCTCCGGTAGGACAGATTCATACACCTAATGGACAAATAAGTTTTATTCAATTAGTCCGTCTAACGGATAAAGAATTGAAAAGCATTCAATCCAAAGAATATACAGTAGAGCAAATTCTACAGCAATTAGGAACCTCCCTAACTGACTATTCCAGAACAGACCTCTTTTGAGTAAAAACAATAGACAGGAATTAAATATCAAAAAAACAAGTCTTTTATGCTACAATCTAAACAACTAAAACCAGCAATCGGATTGATTGCCCTAAGCTTTATTTTTTTCATGGCCTGCACAAAAGAGAGGGCCAAAGAAATAACGATCATACCTAAACCTGTCTCTTTATCAATAGAGCATGGGATTTTCAAAGTCGACAGTCTATCTCTGTTCGGAGAGAACAAACATGAGAAAGTAAAATTCATAGTAGACCCAACTTCCGGAACAGATAATCCGGAAGGATACGAACTCACCATTCATCCGGGTGGTATTATATTAAAAGCGCCGGATGAAAGAGGTTTATTTTATGGGGAACAAACCTTACGTCAATTATATGAGAATGGTGGTGTTCCTTATATGACAATCAAAGATGAACCTCGCTTTAAATACAGAGGGTTACATCTGGATGTATCCCGGAGCTTTCATACCAAAGAATTTGTACTGAAAGTTCTGGATATAATGGCATACTATAAATTGAATGTATTTCACTGGCATTTGACAGACAATGGCGGCTGGAGAATACAATTGGATGCATATC
>JAJBTP010000410.1:4375-8970 GCA_020860805.1 Tannerellaceae bacterium
ATATCCTCAACTAACAGAAGATTCTGCTTTCCGGGACATGCGAAACTTCCGGGAATGGAAAGAAAGTGGTGCCCGTTTTGTCAAAGAAGGGACGCCGGGAGCTTATGGAGGGTATTATACAAAAGATGAAATCCGGGAAGTAGTAGCATATGCGGCATCTAAACATATCACTGTTATTCCGGAAGTTGAGATGCCCGGGCATTCAGAAGAGATATTTGCAGCTTTTCCTGAACTGTCCTGTTCCGGTAAACACTATGGGGAAACAGACCTTTGCATTGGAAACGAAAAGGCATTTGAAGTGTTCCAGACTATTCTGGATGAAGTGATTGAACTATTCCCCTCAGAGTATATCCATATCGGAGGGGATGAAGCAGAGAAAACCTCATGGCCAACCTGCCCGAAATGTAAAAAAACGGATGCGTGATGAAAAATTGAAAGACATAGATGAACTCCAAAGTTATATGATTAAACGGATGGAGATATACCTGAAATCCAAAGGGCGCAAACTCATGGGATGGGATGAAATACTGGACGGTGGACTACCTCCGGATGCTACAGTTATGTCATGGCGGGGTATCCAGGGAGGTATAAAAGCTGCAAAAGCCGGACATGATGTAGTCATGACACCTGCTGGTGCCCTTTACCTGGATTTCTACCAGGCTGATTCAAAAACTCAACCACAGGCTTTTGAAGGATTCACTCCTATCAAAAAAACATATTCATTCAATCCGGAACCAGACGAATTAACTGCCGAAGAAAAAAACATATTCTGGGAGTACAGGCCTGTACATGGACTGAATATCTACAGGAGCAGGCCCTGGTGGAATACATGATGTTCCCACGGGTACTGGCATCGGCAGAAATGGCCTGGACACCACAGAATAAAAGGGATTGGCAGGATTTTAAACCTCGCATGAATGCGCATATTCCAGTTTTACAACGTATGGGATGGAATCCCTTTACTTTATCCTATGATATGGAGACGGAAATGGTAGTAGATACAGTTAATAAAGTAATTGACGTAACCTTAGACCCCGAAAAATACCCGGCTGAAATCCGTTATACAACCGATGGCAGCATACCTACAACCCAATCCCCGTTATATACCGGTTCTATTCAGGTGAAAGATTCTGCTCACATTGTTGCAGCTATCTTTGAAAACGGTCAATTAATGGGCATACCTACAGAGAAAGCGGTGGATTACCATAGGGGTATTAATAAACCAGTTCATTATAACAACCAGTTATATAAAGGATATATGGCCGGAGGCGTACAGGCATTGGTGGACGGTTATCAGGGAGGGGTTTCCTATGGTGACGGACTATGGCAGGGTTATCTGGATAATCTGGATTGTGTCGTAGATATGGAAGAGATTACAGATGTCAATAATGTCTCTATCCGGTTTATGCAGATAACAGGACCTGGAGTATATCAACCGGAACAGGTAGAGTTATTAACTTCTATTGACGGGGAGAATTTCATCAGTCAGGGATTTGTTCCCACAACCGTTTCTGCCGATGAAAAAAACCTGACTTTCCAGACTTATAAATTCTCAGGTCCATGGACTACATGTTATATCCGCCTTGTAGCTAAACGAGCAAACCCAGGTTTTCTGTTTACGGATGAGATTGTAATCTGGTAATAGCGCTATACAGATTCGTTGATTTAAGCTAAATGGAAACAGAGAAGACTCCATAACATTATAAAAAAAGGCAATGAAAGAAGAATATACAGATAAATTCTAAGTACACTACTGATACCTCTTTTTTGATATAAAGACTGCAAATAATATACAAAGGCTCCGGTTAATAATAAGCCGGTATAACCTACTGTATAACCAGCCCAATATATGGAAATGGTGATAGAAACAAGATAAGAAAACCATAAATTTAAAAGGGCAGCCAGAACAGATAACAGGAAAACAACCCAATAGCGGTTGATTTTTCGGAACAAAAAAGAGAAGACCAATGCTACTGAAAATGGATAGCCCCAGTAGCCGCATGTCTGTGCAACAGAAAGAGAAGAGGGAATAAACGTATCTGCACCTTCCAATATATGCCTATATAGAACTCCATAATAAATAAAAAGTAAGCAAAAACCGATTATGGTTTCTATAATCATTTGCTTCTTATCTAACATATTTCTTCAGAGTTAAATAAAATACATAGAGAAGCCACATGCATAAAGAGCTTATCAATAAGACTCATAAAAGTAAAAATATACTCCCCCCAATCCGTAGTATTCATTTGTGTGCCCAGATTGGTATAATCAATCTGAAACAGCCAATCGTATAAACTCCTATTTCCTATCACCGCTTTTTTTAGACAATTAGATGTTTCTCCCTTCAAAGAAAGAATAAGCCAAAAGAAAAAAGATAGGAAAAGATAAAAACCTGCGACCGGAACAGATAGCAAAAACAATTTAATTCGATGAAGATTTATGTTTCTCAATAAAAAGGCAATAACAACCACTACAAAAAAGGGATATCCCCAATACACATAATCACCCCAAACCGGGGCTGTACCCAATGTATCATCATAATAAAATCTCAATACATTTTCAAACATAAAGACATAATAAGCAAAACTAAGCAGCAAACAAATCATTGCTTTTATAAAGACTTGCTTTCCCGTTAGCCGGCCGGATTCTTTCAATGGGTTTTCTTCAGACATTCTTTCAGTTTAAAATAGGTTGCGACAAATATAACCAATTATTTAAATTCTCCAGATAAGAAATACAATGTCACCAATTTAAGGGAAATGTTAGGCGTAGCGTTTTTCGCCAATGTTGTTAACTTTAAAGTAAAAGTATATTCTCTATTTCTCCTCTCAAAAGGGGAATTATTCCTCAGACGAAAGACACCATGCCTCACATGAGCCCTACAGGAGGTAATACAATAATATATAATTCTGATTTGATATCTGAAACATTCCATGTTTGGCTTTTGCAAGAAAGAGGATGTACTAACCAGTACATCCTCTTCTATAGTATATCAAAAGAATATTTTCTTTTATGCTTTGTATTTGCTCCAGTCTACGTTACGCATATCTCCGCTTGTTGCTAATTCTTTGTGGAATGCGAAGCAAGCTTCGAGGTTTTGTGGGGTGTGACCTTTTACTCCCATATTGAGATATTCCGTCAATAATGGTTTGTAATCCGGATGTACACAGTTATCGATAATGGCCTGTGCACGTTGAATGGGTGATTTACCACGTAAGTCAGCTACACCGTATTCAGTAATAATAACTTTTACTGAGTGCTCACTATGATCCATATGAGAAACCATCGGAACGAATGCACTGATTTTACCACCTTTAGCAGTTGAAGGAGTTGTAAAGATTGAAAGCATAGCCGAACGAGTGAAATCACCCGAACCACCAATACCATTCATCATACGGGTTCCTGAAACGTGTGTAGAGTTTATATTACCGAAGATATCAGCTTCCAGAGCTGTATTAATAGCAACCAAACCTAAACGGCGGGCAACCTCCGGATTATTAGAAATTTCCTGCGGACGAAGCAGTAATTTATCTTTGAAAAAATCCAGATTACTGTAGATATCAGCCAATGCATCATTACTTACAGTCAATGAACAACCACTGGCAAATTTCACACGGCCTTCTTTCATCAATGCAATAACTGCATCCTGAATAACTTCCGTATAGACATTAAAGGCTGGTATACCAGGATTTGCACCCATACAGCCTAACACGGCATTAGCCACATTTCCTACTCCACTTTGCAGAGGAACAAATTCTTTCGGCAAACGTCCGGCAGCCATTTCATTTACCAGGAAGTTAGCTACGTTTTCACCGATAGCCATTGTTACATCATCCAACGGAGAGAAAGAACCACCTTCGTTTTCCTCTTCTGTAACAACCACTCCTACAATTTTAGAAGGGTCTACTTTTACGTATGGAGTTCCGATACGGTCTGAAGGGGTATAAATAGGGATTTCACGACGACAGGGAGGGTCCAGTGGTTCATAGATATCATGCATCCCACGGATTTCCTTCGGGTGTTTCTTATTTAATTCAATAATAATGCGATCAGCCAGACGGCAGATAGTCGGTGTAATACCAACTCCACTGGTTGGGATTATTTCCCCATCTTCTGTTACATCTGCAGCTTCTATAATTGCTACATCTACCTTACCCAGAAATCCATAACGCAGACTTTGAGCCAACTCTGAAAGGTGAAGGTCAAAATAATGAGCTTCACGGGCATTTAAAGAAGTTCTTAAATCTTTACTGGATTGATAAGGGGTCCTGAATTTAACTGCATTGGCACGAGCCAGTTCACCGTCCAGTTTATCACCGGTTGAGGCACCGGTAAACATACCGATTTGAAAAGGATTACCTTTCGCGTGTTCTTCTTTTGCTCTGTGGGCAATTGCTACTGGTACCGCTTTCGGACATCCGGCAGGGGTAAAACCACTGAATCCAACATTGTCATCGTGGTTTACATAAGAGGCAGCTTCTTCAGCTGTAATAAATTTTAAAGCCATGATTATATCTGATTATAATAAATACCTAATTGTTTTTCATTCAGGCTGCAAAGGTATTAAAAAAGGTAAATGTTTCAGTATTTACGAT
>JAJBTP010000433.1 GCA_020860805.1 Tannerellaceae bacterium
TTTTTACACTACTTGTTTTGACCGGATTGACCGTGGGAGCTAAAGCTCAGGATGATGCTAAATTATGGATTGGTGGAACTTTTAACGTTAGCACTTTTAAATATAAAGGTGAGGATAATTCGACAAAGAATTTTGAAATCGCACCAGAAATTGGAGTGAACCTTTCTGACTCATGGGGATTAGGCCTTGCAATTGGTTATGCACACGTAGATGGATATGTAAGCATGTTTGACGAAGTTGGGGCATTCCATGGTAATGCATTCTCTATTGCTCCATTTGCTCGTTATACTTATTTCAAAAGAGATCTTGCAAGCTTATTTGTAGATGGTGGTATTAAATATACAACCATGCATGCATTAGGAGATGATAATAATCTCAATTCATTCGAAATTGGAATTAGACCAGGTTTGGCATTTAATGTTGCACCTAATATTCAATTATTGACTAAAATTGGATTTTTAGGATATGAACATGCCAAATATGATGAAGTTAAAGCTGACGGTTTTGGTCTGAACTTTGACTTATCTCAAATTCAATTAGGAGTTAACTTCCTATTCTAATTATTTACCAGAAAATTTACTTAGAAAATATTTACTAAGCTTCTATTTATAAAGTACAATAGAAAAGGCTGTCTGTAAACTACAGGCAGCCTTTCTTGTTGTATTTTAGAGCAAAGGTATTATTTTTCAGGGTTCGTAGACATTATACTGAATACGTAATCTTTTTACCTCTTTATGTAATTCTGCCTGTATCTCTTTATAAGCCGGGTGGTTGTATAGATTATTCATTTCGGAGGCATCTTTTTCCATATCATATAATTCCCACCAGTCTATATCATCATAGAAATGCATTAACTTGTAACGGTCTGTACGTACACCGTAGTGTTTTTTTACAGCGTGTTCACCCGGGTATTCATAAAAATGGTAATAAAGAGAGGAACGCCATGCGGATGGTTTTTGTCCTTTTAAAAGGGGAAGGAAGGATTCACCCTGTATATCTTCCGGGATAGATACACCCGCCAATTCCAGAAAAGTAGGCGCATAATCTATATTTTGTACCAGTTCGGAAATCTCCCCTTTTTTCCCTCCCGGCATACGAATCAATAAAGGAGTACGGAAAGATTCTTCGTACATAAACCGTTTATCGAACCAGCCGTGTTCACCCATATAGAAACCCTGGTCGGACGTATAGACTATGATAGTGTTTTCTAACAATCCGCTTTCTTCCAAATAATCCAGTACTCTTCCGATGTTCCGGTCAACGGAATGAATAACACTCAGGTAATCGTGCATATACCGTTGGTATTTCCATTCGGCTAATTCCTTTCCGGAAAGATTTCTTTCCTTAAAATCCCTGATAATAGGGTTATAATAACTGTCCCATTTTTCTTTTTGTGCAGGTGTCATCCGGTTGTAAAGTGAGCGTCCGAATGATTCCAACCCCGTAGAGGTATGTATTTCATTTTCTTTATCAGCCATTTTGAGATCATATATTAAATCCATATCGTTCATGATACTCATTTCCTGCTGTGCGGCTGCAGGACGGCCCTCGTATGTATCGTAAAAATTGCCGGGCAGGGGATAGGTAATAGCGTCAAATATACCTAAATCACAGGTATCAGGCATCCAGGTACGATGGGGGGCTTTATGATGTAATAACAAGCAGAAAGGCTGTTCCTGGTTCCGTCCGTTTTCCAGCCATTTGAGGGCCAGATCGGTTGTAATGTTAGTTACATATCCCTCTATCTGTTTTCTCTCTCCGTTATCAATAAAGAACGGATTATAATAATCACCCTGTCCGGGTAATACATTCCAGTAATCAAAGCCGGTAGGGTCGGATGTCAGGTGCCATTTACCTATTACGGCTGTCTGGTATCCGGCCGCTTTTAATAGTTTTGGATAGGTTTGCTGGTCGCCATCAAATGTATGCCGGTTATCAATGAATCCATTTTTATGGCTGTGCTTACCGGTAAGCATACAGGCCCGGCTGGGACCACTGATGGAGTTTGCCACAAAACTATTTGTGAAAATCGCCCCTTCTTTACCTATCCGGTCAATGTTTGGAGTTTGGATATAGCGCTGGTCATACGCACTGATGGTCTGGTACGAATGATCATCACTCATAATATAAAGAATATTCATCTTTTTGTCAGTTTCTCCGGCTGTCTGTCCATAGGCAGAAGCAAAAGGTAGGAGCGGTAATAGATATACCCATTGTGTTTTCATGTTCATTTATATTTTGTTTTAAATAATATATCTCTACTCATTTACTTTAGGTTTGTAAGTATAGGTAGTGAGAAGAATTGGAGTGTTGACAGCAGAATTTATCCGAATACCCAAAATTACAAACCTGAAAGTATTCCTCATTACCAGTTAGGATTTTGTTCCCATTTCCCTCCTGTCAGGGCTATCTGATCCTGTGTGATAGGATACAGGTAATCCCGTATGGGATTAAATCCAAGTCCTTGTGGACAAAGGTTTTTATAAGGGTCAAGGTAGCGTAAAGGGTCTCCCGGTTGTCCACTCAGATAGATATTATTACCGCTTGCCTGATCATAAATCAGATTTCCATCATAATAGCCTCCCGGTACATTGGCTTCAACCATATCACTGCCTATAAAGAGGGGGCCTAACGGACGTTTTCCGGCAAGTAGTTCATCAGCCATAGCCCAACGGAAAATATCATCCATTCGCATACCTTCTACAGCCAGTTCTATCCGGCGTTCCCGGCGTACTACCTGTATGGTGGCCTCCAGTTGACTCAATGGATAGGAAGAGTCAGTATTATATTCCCGTGAGAAATCAATACGTGGCATATCTACCCGGTAACGTAAGGGTTGCAATATCGTTGCAATTTCGGCCTGTGCGCCTGCTCCGTTGAGTTCAGCTAATGCTTCGGCATAGTTTAGTAAAACTTCCGCATACCGGAATTGAATTGCCGGTGCCTGACTTTTATAGTCTTCAGTGACCGTTTCATCCATACAATCTATTTCTACAAACTTAAGCATAGAGTAGCCACTGGGATTGGTCCATGAAACTGCTGGTGTTACACTGGTGATGAGTGGACAGAAAGGAGGCATATAGATGTTTGAAGATGTAAGAGGCCGCAGGCGTGCTCCCGGTTGGGCTACTGTTTGGGGTAGCCGTGGGTCACGGAGCTCCGGGTCGAGTTCCCGTCCGTAAGTTTTTTGTGCTTCTGCTCTTTCCTGTCCGGTAAATATTTTTCCGTCCCGTGTCAGGTAATCATCCACCAATGAAAGGGTTAACCCTACATTTCCTCCTCCCTGGTTGAGATACCAGGTAATACTATGTCCCACAGATGGAGTTGCCGTAATATCATATTTCTTCCAGAATAATATTTCCTTATTGTTGGATAAATCATACGTGATAAATAAACGTTGATAATCTTCTAAAGGTTTCCCTGTACTATATATACTCCAGCGTCCGTCTGTGATAATCTCTTTTGCTGCATCCCGTGCCTGTATCAGATAGTCGTTGATTTTATCATCTGTTATTCCGGCAGTAAAGAAAGGGGTATTTTTTTGTTTATGATACTTTTGCCAGGTTCCTTCATACAAGGCTACGCGTGATTTAAATGCACGGGCCACATCTTTATGGAGCCGCATGGTAACTGTATTATCTCTTATATACAATAAACGGATAGCTTCATCCAAATCTGCTAGGATTTTGTCAGCAATTACCGTACGTGAATCCCGGGGTAACTTCATCCTTTCCGCATCCGGAGGTAGTACTTCTTCTATCCAGGTAACACCACCCCATTTCTTTAACATGGAAAAGTAATACCATGCACGGAAGAAATGGGCTTCTCCTGTATAGTGGTCAATATCAGCCTGAGTACCTACACAGTTTTCAATATTTTCAAACAAATAGTTGATACCGCGTATTTTCTCATACTCTTTTATTTCATCTATCCCACTAACGGAGCGGGTTCCGTTAATTAGTGCCGGAGGAACCGACACCACCATATTATCACTATATTTATCCAGAAAGGCAATGCCATCTGCATCCATTCCTCCGGGTTGTGTGAGGAATGTTTCTTCATAAAACTGATTGACATATTTTTCTAATTCCGGTACGGAACTGAGTGGATTAGCTGTGGTCAATTCGCCTTCCGGATTCAAATCCAGCGTCTGGCATCCATTAAGCAAAGCAACGCTTATTACCAGTAAAATATATTTGTATGTTAATGTTTTCATAATGTATAGTGAATTATTTAAAATGAAACATTTAATCCAAAGGAGTAGATTTGTGTTAACGGGTAATTCTTACCGCCTTCTAAAGCCACAAAAGCTGTTTCCGGATCAAACATTTTAGCCAGTTTGGTAAATGTCAGCAGATTTTCACCGGAGAAGTAAATATTGACCCGTTGTAGTCCAATAGGTTTTATCCAGTTGGGATGTAAGTCATAACTGACAGTAAGGTTCTTCAGCCGGATGTAAGCGGCATTCTGTAAATAGCGGTCTGTGGTTTGCATGGTCTTAGCCCGTAAGTCTGCAAAGCCTCCGACTGTAGCAATGTATGGATTGGGATAATAAGCTCCCGGATTATCTTCACGCCAGTAATCCAGATGTTCTTCTAATACTACCACTTGTGCTTTTGCTCCGGCTCCGTAAAACAGAACAGAAGTACCCGGGTCATAATCCCGTTTGCCTACGCCTTGCCATAACATAGATACTGTTAACCGTTTCCAGGTGATAGCCCCATTGATTGAATATTGATAACGGGGTGTTTTATTACCGATAATTTCCATATCGCCCATATCTCCGACTGTATTGCTTCCGTTATTTATTTTTCCGTCGTTGTTAAGGTCTTTATACTTAACATCTCCCGGTTTCCAGGCTTGTCCGGTCAGGAAACTTAAATCCAGTTTATTGTATTCATCGGCTTCTGCCTGGGTTTGAATAAGTCCATCTGCCCGGTATCCCCATATTTCGCCTACTTTTTTACCCGGATACCATACATCTTCATCTGAGGGATTGTATTTATTAGGGTTTTCGTATTCCAATACAGTGGCTGTATAATCGGATACCATACCGGTTACAGAGTAGGAAATATCACTGTTAATGCGTCCCCGGTAAGTCAAACTTAATTCCCATCCCCGGTTACGCATACTGGCATTGTTGGCTTTTGGGGCATCTGTTCCATACATAACAGCCAGTTTGGCTGTTGGACCTAACATATCCCGCGTGGTACGCTGATAAATATCAAAACTACCGGTTAATTGATTGTTGAATAGTCCGAAGTCGAGTCCTATATCCGCACTTTCAATTTTCTCCCAGGTAGTATTCGGATTAAAGGCTCCCGGTGATTTGATATACATATCCCGGCCGTTTTCAAAAAACCAGCTACCCTGTGTTTCTGTACTCATGGTTTCAGCAAACGTATAGTAAGCTGCCCCTGCCTGATTTCCTAAGAAACCGTATGAACCTCTAACCTTTAACGTAGTTAGCTAATCACTTGTTTTTTCCATAAACTTTTCACGAGTGATATTGTACCCGACAGATACGGAAGGGAAGAATCCCCAGCGGGAATCTTTGGCAAAGCGGGAAGACCCATCGTACCGGGCATTGGCTTCAAATAGGTATTTTCCTTCATAATCATAGTTGATACGTCCGAAGAATCCCCGGGTTGCCCATTTATACCGTTTTTCTCCGGTTGTTTTAGTGCCGGACGCTGTATTTATTCCGGGATTGGAGAAACTTAATAAGTCTGCAGCTTTACTCCATAAAGAGGAGAAAGTATAGGATTCTTCCTGACCTCCTGCCATTACTTTGAAGTTATGGCTATGGTTGAATGTATGTTCGTAAGTTGTATATACATTGAAAGATGAATAATAAGACTGTTCAGTGTTCCGGTAAAAACTACCATTGATAGGTACAGCTAACTCTGAACGGGCTTCGTAACGGGTCGTTTCATCCATTCCATAAATTAGTGCAGGTAGTCCGGTCTGTTCGTTTTTGTCGGCCTGTAGTTTATAATTATAGTCAATATTGATTCTCCAGTTTTTAATCGGTTCCAGTTCCAGACCTGCTAAAATACTCAGGTTATTTTTTGCCAGTCATTTTTGGAGCCTGATTGTAAATAAGGAACCTGTGATATTTCCGTGAAATGGCCATTGGTATCGTAAGCTGAAACAGTCGGACGGAAACGTGCAATGTTATGGAAGAACATGTCTTCATCAATAGCATGATCGCCGAAAGGAGTCGTAGATGTTCCATTCACAAACTTCGTGTTGGTTTTTAGTTTTATCCAACTATTCAGACGCGCATCAATGTTGGCATTGAAACTGATTCGTTCATAGTCGATATCAGCATACCGGAGTAATCCGCTTTCGGAATAATATCCACCGGATACATAATACTGGATTTTGTCGTTACCTCCTGTTCCACTGATGTTATGGTCCTGTTTAAAGGTCAGGTTTTTATAATGGAGATCATAGAAGTTGGTGTTTCCCACACCTAATGGAGAATTCTCGACAGTAAACCAGTTGGAGTCCTGTTCCGGCCACTCATTCATACCAGCCGGATTTTTACAGTATTGTTCCAGAAGTGCCAGTTTTTCATCAGAGTATTCAATACTGCCTGTTCCGTTAAACCATCCGGCGTTGAAATATTTGGCAAATTCATAACTGTTCACCCGTTTGGGCATGTTGATGGGGCGTACCATACCAAAATTTCCGTTATAATTGAATGCCATTTTTCCTTCTTTACCCCGTTTGGTCGTGATTAAAATAACACCGTATGCGGCTCGTGCTCCATAAATAGACGCTGCGGCGGCATCTTTTAGTACGGAAATACTTTCGATATCATTCGGATTTACATTCTCTAAACTTTGTTCTATCCCATCTACTAATACATACGGAGTATCTGAATCACTCAGATTACCCTGGCCACGGATGTTCATACTATAGCTACTCCCCGGTGTTCCGCCGGCCTTTGTTACTCCAATAGTAAGTCCGGGTACTAATCCCTGCAAACTCTGGGTTACATTAGCTACAGGACGATCCATTAAGTCAGAGCCATCTACAATAGCTACCGAACCCGTCAGGTTTACTTTCTTCTGGGTGTCATAACCTACCACTACGACTTCTTCCAGTTTCTGCGTATCTTCTGTCAGCCGTATATGAATGGCCCCCCGGCTGGTGGCCCGTACTTCCTGGGCCAGATATCCGACATACGAAATAACTAACAGCGCATCTTCCGGTATATTTTCCAGATTAAATTCTCCATTATAATCTGTGATGGTTCCATGATTGGGATTGTTTTTTTCAATCACTGTAGCTCCGATAACCGGTTCTCCGGCAGCATCCAATACAGCTCCTTTAATAGAAATCAGATTTTGTTGAGGGGACTGAATCGTTGTAGAAAGAACTATTTTATTGTCCATGAGTGAGTATTTCACATTGGTACCGTTAAACAGTTTATCCAGTACTTCAGTGATAGTTTCATTTTCGGCATTGATGGAGACTTTACGGTGAATATCTACCTGTTTGTTATTGAAAAAGAAACCCAATTCGGTTTGTGTCTCAATTTCTTTCAGGATAGTTTCGATTGTTTCTCCCTGGACACGAATCGTAACCGTAGCATTTTGGGCATGGTTGTTAGTTGCATGTAGCAACCCTATCGTGCAGTATATACAAAAGAGTATTAATCTCATAACACGTGGTATTTTCGTTAGAAATAAACCAAAGGATTTAGCACCCAATAATAGTTGGTTGATAAAATAATTTCGCATAATTTTGTGTTGACTTAAAGTTGAAAAATAATTTATCTGCGCTTGCCATTAAACAAGCAAATGGTGGTTGTTTTCGTACGGGAAGATACGCCAATATTTTCCCGTATTTTTTCTGTTTACTTTCTCATGGGCAGTTGTTTTTCAGGGTTAATAAATTTCTATTTCTGTTTTTTATCCATTTTCCCGGTAGGGGCAGCGTATTTCCATCGAATGTTGGAAGTGAGTTTGAAATATTCCAGAATCCGGTCCAGATGCTGGTGGGTAAATGTCCCTGTAAAGAAATTATCCAGTAGGTCATTATTACTGACTCTAAACTTAACATTGTAAGTCTTCTCCAACATCCGGAGAGCATCCTGCATGGAGGTATTATTGAAGATAACTTTTCCGTCTTTCCAGGATGTTTCAGGTTGTCCGCCGGTAGCTTTTAGATCAATGCTGGTCGTACTTTTATTATAGATTACTTTTCGTCCCGGATTCATCATAATATTTTTTATCCGGCCGGCTTCCGGATAGTTAAAACAAATTTGCCCTTCTATCAAAGTTGTTGAAATATAATTCTCTTCCGGGTAGGCTTCTGCATTAAACGAAGTACCTAAGACTTCTATAAAAGAGTGGGAGGGAAGGGATACAATGAAAGGTTGTTTCGAATTAGGTGTAACTTCGAAATAGCCTTCTCCCTGTAATATTACTTCCCGTTTCTTTTTATTAAATTGGGATGGATAGCTTAGAGATGATTCTGAATTCAGAAAAACCCGGCTACCGTCCGGAAGTGTTACAGATGTTGTGGTACCCGGATTGGTTCTGACTTCCAACATCTGTAAACTATCTGCCGGTTGGAATATATATTGATAGGCGTAAGCAAGTAATAGTGGTATAAAAAGTATAGCTGCTGTGTGCTGTATCCACTTCCACCAGGGGATAGCCGTTTTTTTTCATTTGTTGACGAAGCTTTCCCAGCGCTTTTTCCGTATCTATCTTTTTAATACCTGCAAGTGTATCAGTTGCCAGATAAAGTGAATGTATTTGTTTGACTATTTTTTTTGTTTTCTTCAGATTCTTCCATCCATACTCTGATTCGTTCATTTTCTTCCTGGGTCGTTTTCCCTTCACAGTAACGAGGTAACAATTCTTCTATATGAATCGGTTGTTTTTCCATATTTTTCGTCGTTTATAATAATGACGGT
>JAJBTP010000589.1 GCA_020860805.1 Tannerellaceae bacterium
ACTCAATATATTAAAATATCTTTTCGTTTATTTAAAGAAATAGGATAAACCGATTGCTGGCATATAGGCATGTACGTTGTAGTGTCCACCAAATACACGGGGCTTACTTTCCAGTAGATCTCTATCGGTGTAAGAACCATCACGTCCAAAACCGGTTACATATCCAAAAGAAAGATCGATTGAAAAGTTATTAACCGGACGGAAGCTGAACCCAGCAGTCAAACCCAATTTATTCATACTTGGAGTTTCTGGGTTTAGATAATCATCTTTTACAGGAGTCTGATCATAATAAGCACCCACACGTAAATCCATCCGCTCTGTTAATGCATATACTGTGTACCTGCACGGTAAATACGGGTATTTTTATATTGCTTAGGAGCAGCCTGATTATAGGCACTAAACTGAGCTTCCGGATAAAATTCAATAGGAAGTTCTTCATAAGCACCCCAACCTACACACTGAACTTCTCCTGATACAACCCAGCGGTTATTAGGTGTATAGGTTAAACCTACATTAAAGTTTGAAGGCATAGGTAGTTCAGATTTGAAATAAGCCTGGTCAAATACGGGAAAAGGAAATGGAGCAGTTAATCCTCTTACTTCTTCATTGACATATTTCAAGTCAACTGTCCCCTCATTCACTTTCATTTTTACCTTTGAACGGAAAGAAGCACCCACAGTAAACTTATCATTAATATCAAACATTACTCCAATATTATATCCTACTCTTATACCGGCATCTCCTGCCAAGGAAAGACCAATAGGGGTTATTCCTTTGTATTTAGCAACTAACTCTGTTTGCTGTTGTGACTGTAGGATACCACCAAACTCATCAGCCGATAAAAAAGCTCTATTCAGTTCGATATCACCAAACATCATAGAAAGACCTGCTCCAATACTTAAACGGTTTGTTATTTTCCAGGCAAGAGTGGGTTGAATGGAGAAAGCTTTCAAAGAAATGCTCTGGATCAAATGGGCACCTGCCCAGTCATTTCCCCAATCAATAGCACTTCCGTAAGGGTTGGTAAGACTGATACCGGCAGCCAGGTTATCATAAATTTTAAATCCCGCATATACATACATAGGAATACTTGCCTGACTCTTTGATTTATGTTTATAACCATCATTTTCAAAATTAGCTTTTGCAAAAACACCGGTTACACCAGCCGAAATATCCACCTGTTTATCCAGAAAACCTAATCCGGCAGGATTAAAGTGCATACTTTCGGCACCTAATTTCATAGCAGTACCTACATGTCCCATACCACCTTGTTTAGTACTTTGTGCATTCACCTGATATCCTTCTGCTGCTACATATAAGCATGATAGTAAGCAAAAAGAGAGAGCAAGAATTCCTTTTTTCATAAAATTTTATTTAGTTCTTATCTTTTATAGTTTCCATCCAGAAATGGCGACAAAGATATAAACTTTTCTTAAAAACATGCACAAACATATCTTTTTTGTGCAATATCTAAAGAATTTTAGCACACTTTCAATAGTTTTGAGTAATCAGGATGTACTTTGTGAATCCGGTAGTCAGTAGTACATTCCCTTTACTTAGCTTAGTAGAAAAAAGCTCCTGATAAAAATATAAACCTATGTATATTTTAATTTCTACTAACTATCAACTACTATCTACCAAATACTTTTTTTCCTACCTTTGCAGTGAAAAGAAAATCTTTTCCGTGTGCTTGCTTAACCACGTATTAAAAACAAGACAAAAGATATGAAACGACAAAGTGCAGCTTTAGTCTGCTTTTCCGGTGGACAAGACTCTACCACATGCCTTTTTTGGGCCAAAAAACATTTTGAACGGGTAGAAGCAGTCTGTTTCACCTATGGCCAGAAACATTCACTTGAAATTGAAATTGCAGAGAAAATTGCCAAAGAAGCCAATGTACCCTTCCAGTTATTGAATCTTTCTCTTTTAAGCCAGTTAGCTCCCAATTCGCTTACCGACAGTTCTATTCAGATGGATGAAGAGATGCCAGAGAATAACATACCGAATACATTTGTTCCAGGACGGAATATGTTATTCCTTACATTTGCAGCTGTTGTAGCCAGAAATAAAGGAATATTTCATCTGGTAACAGGAGTATCCGAAGCAGATTATAGCGGATATCCGGACTGCCGGGATACATTTGTCCGTTCACTGAATGCAACTCTTAACCTGGCAATGGATGAACAATTTGTTATCCATACCCCTCTTATGGACAGAGATAAAAGCGAAGTATGGCAGTTAGCCGATGAATTAGGTGTTTTCGATACAGTGCGCAATCAAACACTTACCTGCTATAATGGTATAGTAGCAGATGGTTGTGGACATTGTCTGGCTTGCAAACTCAGGAAAGAGGGACTAGACCAATATTTGGAAAGTAAGAATCAAATGTAAAAAAATCAGGAAGTAAAGATGACAAACGAACAACTTAACATAGAGCCGGAAAAAGAATTGACCTTATTAGGGGGTAGTACACAATACAAACAGGAGTATGCGCCGGAAATACTGGAAGCATTTACTAATAAACATCCAGATAATGACTACTGGGTACAATTCAACTGCCCGGAGTTTACCAGCCTTTGTCCTATCACAGAACAACCGGACTTTGCCACGATCCGGATTGATTATATTCCGGACATCAAAATGGTAGAAAGTAAAAGTTTAAAACTATATTTGTTTAGCTTCCGTAATCACGGTGCGTTTCATGAAGACTGTGTAAACATCATTATGAAAGACCTGATTCGCCTGATGGACCCTAAATATATAGAAGTAACCGGTATATTTACTCCACGGGGAGGTATCAGTATTTATCCCTACTGCAACTTCGGCAGACCCGGAACCAAATACGAAAAACTTGCCGAAAAACGGTTATTTAAAAGAAACCTAAATAAATAATTCATCTGTAAGACCATGAAAAAGAGA
This sequence comes from Tannerellaceae bacterium, assembly GCA_020860805.1. Lineage (GTDB taxonomy): Bacteria > Bacteroidota > Bacteroidia > Bacteroidales > Tannerellaceae > UBA4116. The sequence continues at coordinate 2,920 of JAJBTP010000589.1, forward strand.
AATTGGACATTAAAAACTGCAGGATGTGTATTAGCATTCTCTGTGTGTACATTTGTATCAGCACAAAAGCAATATCCACAACCTGAACCTATGACTCCGGGAATGTCGGAATACTGGACCCCACAACCCAAAGTAGTAACTCCGGGTGATATAGCAACACATTCCGCACCGTCTGATGCAGTCGTTCTTTTTGATGGAAAAAATCTTTCTGCCTGGGAAAGTACAAAAGGTGGCGACGCTAAATGAAATGTAACGGATGACTATTTTACTGTAGTAAAGGGTACCGGAGATATTCAAACCAAAGAAAAATTTGATAGTTTCCAGCTTCATATTGAATGGAGAGTTCCCGAAACGATTACAGGAACAAGCCAGGGCAGAGGAAATAGTGGAGTCTTCCTGCAGGGAATGTATGAAATTCAGATACTGGATTGCTACGAAAATGAGACCTATGTAAACAGACAAACCGGAAGTATTTATAAACAGACTCCGCCATCGGCAAACGCTATGCGTAAACCGGGAGAATGGAATACCTATGATATCATTTATTCAGCACCTGTTTTTAAGGAAGACGGTACTTATCTGTATCCTCCGCGGGTGACTGTTATTCACAACGGTATCGTTCTGCAAAATAATACGACTATTCTGGGAACAACAGAGTATATAGGATTCCCGAAAATCATTCCTCACGGCGCAGGTCCTATTAAATTACAGGATCATGGCGATCCGGTATAATTCCGTAACATATGGCTTAGAAAGATGTAATAAACGGAGTTTCTCAGGACGGCGAAAAGGAACGCAGAAAATAATAAATATCTGCGTTCCTCTGCGCTTTCTGCGTAATCTGCGTATTCTATTCTAATCAATCAATAATCAGATTAAATTCCTCCCGCAATTTAGCAAAAGCCGGATTAATACTTAGTAAATGCTCATATTTCTCTGTCGAAGTATAAGCCAACTTCTTTTCATTGGTTTCACTAATCCGCACCTGCATTTGTATACCGGTATTTTTTAACTGCGCACGAAGATAAGACAGGATATCTATACTATTATTAATCAATTCTTCCTGTTGGGCCGGATTATGTACAGCTACTTCAAAATAGAAATTCTCTTTTAATACCGGATGACAGTTAAGCATGGTATTTTTAAGATGAACTTTCGTATCTATACCCATTGCAAACGCTTCCCAACATCGAATCAGATCCGACTGGTCAAAAGAGTTCGATTGTTGAATAACAGTCTCTACCTGTTTCTGCTGTACCTGTTGTTTATTATCTTTTCCCAGATTTCTCAGAGAAGTGGTTACAGGAGGACGCGCAGCAGGCCTTGAACCCGCAGGGGGAGGTGATGGCGGAGGAACATGCATTGTATTGGGTAAAGGAGCATCTGCAGGTACCTGCGTAGTCACAACCTGTTGAGGAGAGGGCGAAGGTGCAGAGGCTCTGACTGTATTAGCCTGTGATTGCGTCTGTCCCTGTGTCGAAGCCATAGGTTCAATACGGTTGGTACCAGCTGGTACCGGTTGTGCCGGCCGGCTTAACTGACACAATTGGATAAGAGTTAACTCCAGCAACAACCGTTTATTGCGGCTTACTCTATAATTCAAATCACAAGTATTTGCCAACTCTATCGCTTTAAATAATAATGGGTCTGAACAATGTTTAGCCATTTCACGGTAACGCTCCCGGATAGATGCCCCCACTTCAAAAAGAACCAGGGTAGAATCATCTTTACAAACCAGTAAATCCCGGAAATGAGAAGCCAGTCCTGTAATGATATTTTGTCCGTCAAATCCCTTGCTCAGAATTTCATTCAATGTCAATACCGCTTCCCGTACATTTCCCGACAACATAGAGTCTGTCAACCGGAAATAATATTCATAATCCAGTACGTTCAGATTATCAATGACAGCCTGATAAGTAATATTTCCACCGGTAAAACTGACAACCTGGTCAAAGATAGACAAAGCATCACGCATACCTCCGTCTGCTTTCTGGGCAATTACATTCAGCGCTTCTTCCTCTGCATTTACATTTTCACAGGAGGCAACATATTGCAAATGTTCAACCATATCCGGAATGGAGATACGGTTGAAATCATAAATCTGACAACGGGAAAGAATAGTAGGCAATACTTTATGCTTCTCTGTAGTTGCCAGAATAAACAACGCATAATGAGGAGGTTCTTCCAGGGTTTTCAGGAAAGCATTGAACGCCGCAGAACTCAACATATGAACCTCATCAATAATAAAGACCTTATATTTTCCCAATGCCGGCGGTATCCGTACCTGCTCAATAAGTGCCCGGATATCATCCACTGAGTTATTGGAAGCGGCATCCAGTTCATGAATATTATACGAACGCTGTTCATTGAAAGCCATACAGGACTCACATTCATTACAAGCTTCTCCTTCGGGCGACATATTCAGACAGTTGATAGTCTTTGCAAAAATACGGGCACAAGATGTTTTGCCCACCCCACGAGACCCGCAGAACAGATAGGCATGCGCCAGCTTATTCGTTGAAATTGCATTTTTCAGTGTGGTAGTAAGCGATTTCTGGCCTACTACACTCCGGAAAGTAGACGGACGGTATTTCCGTGCCGAGACTATATAATTATCCATTAAAACCTGTCTTTTTTCACATTTTATCCTTCATACAAAGATATGTAAAATAATTCATTTACCTTTGCGAAAAAGATACTCCATGCAACGGATTAAGGACTTTTATAAGAACTATCTTTCCCGTATCAATGCCTACTGGCTGGTTACGATAGGATTTCTGATTCTTACTTTTTCAGTAGGAGACAGTAATCTGTATCAACGCTATTTGTATGAAGAGAAAATCCGGGAATTAGAAAAAGAAATTAGCTATTATGAAAAGGAGATAGAAATCAACCGGAAAAAACTGGATGATTTGCATACGAATAAAGAAGGATTGGAACGTTTCGCCCGGGAAGAATACAATATGAAACGTCCGAATGAAGATGTTTATCTTATCAGAAAAAAATGAACGAACATAGCCGTACCATCCTGTTTAATATTTCGGCCCTACTTATTCTGGCCGGTACTGTTTTAGTCGGGTTTCAACTGCTTATAGCTCCTTACCTTTTTGCAGTCGGAGCTGCAGGTATGGCTCTCTGTCATTTCACATACAACGCCAAAAAATTGAATACCCGGCAAAAAAGATTACAACGTTTTAACGTACTGGGTTCTATTTTGTTAATAGCCGCATCCGCTCTTATGTTTAAAGGACGTAATGAATGGATACTCTGCCTGACTATCGCTGCTGTATTTATGACGTATGCTGCTTTTATTCCTGAACCCAAAGATAAGAATTAAGATTTACCTATCCTCTTAAACCTTCTGCCATAAACAGATGTTTTGTTATTAGTTTAATCAAATTAATAATTAATTGAATATGGCAACAACAGTAAAATCTGCACAAAGTAAAAGCAGTACACAACAATCTAATAATGAAATGGGCCAGATAATCGGTCAGATGTTTGCTTTTAATACAACATTGAAACTCTATCACTGGCATGTAACCGGCGCAGGTAGCTATGCACAACATATAGCCCTCGACCAGGCTTTAGAAACTTTACCGGACGTATTAGACAGATTAACAGAAACAACCTATGCTTTAAATGGCGATATCACAATCAGTGTTCCGGAAGCAAACGTACCGGGTGATATTATCAAATACGCATCTGATTTCTACAAATATATAGAAAGTCACAGAGATGTCTTCTCAGCTACTTTCTCGGATTCAATCATTGACGATTACCAGGAAGCTGTTCAACAGTTACTCTATCGTCTGATTAGACTGAAATAAAAAAGGATAAATGAAAAGCACGGAGCAAATAGGTAAGCTCCGTGCTAAACATATTAGTAGTAGTTAATTTTTATCTGCTACCCGTAGCAGACACCTCACCCCTATTTTTATCTAAAATCATTTAAAAAACTATCTCCATATAATGCTGCATTGCTCATCCAGGCAATAAAGTTATTGAGGAATACCATATTTTCAGGGCGATTCGCCTGGAAGTTAAGATAATTAGCAAACAGGCTACTGCTATTACCGAAAATAGCAGGATCACTCATCCAAATCATACGGTTGGTAGGATCAATACCAAACACACAATAAGCCACTCCTCTGCTGTTATTTACCATAATAACCGGTATAAATGTATCCGGCCATTTAGATAAACCGGCATTAATACTTTCTTTTCCGTACATCCAGATATCACCAGGATTTAATCTTCCCGAATTAGAGAAAGGACCCTCTTCCAGGAAATAATTAATCAAAGGATGTGTTGAATAATAAGAACTGGTAGTAAAGTATCTTTTTGTATTTTTACCTATCCCTAAGTTAACCACAGCATAACCGGCATTCGGGAAAAATTTCTTAAGACTTCCATTTACTTTTGCACCTTCTTTATGAGAAATGATAAGAAGTTTAGAATCATCTTCTGCCATGGCAGCTTTTATGGTAGCCACTTCTGCATTAGTAGGGATAGAAACTGCCTGATAAAATTAGCATCTGCCACATTCTGAGCTGTAAATCCTGCCTGTTTAAACGCATATTCACCAGGCATGTAAACAGTACCTTCCATACCAAACAGATTGGTATTTCTCATATTCTGTCCTAACTGATACACATACTTATAATAATGTGCATCTTTCGTTGATGCGAGCGTACTAACTCCATTTGTATTTGTCAATACAGTGAGAGCAACGGTAGACAATATACTTTTTTGATCGATACGGATATCTTCACTGATATCAGTATCAGCAATCGTTACCCGCAGAATAACATACGAAGTAACACCAGCTTCTTTCAATGGGGCAAAATCCAGTACGATTGATTCTTTTCCACTTCCAGTAAATACTTTACTACCATCAATAACAGCATCTGTATTATTATCAATGATTTCTGCTACCCATTCCGCATTTGAGTCGATATGAATTTCTTCCGAAGAACCACCTAAATAAGAGATTTCCTCCAGATACCGTGGGGTAACACTCAACTCATAAACAAAATTTACAGCGTTTTCATAGGCTTCTCTCTCTGTAGCAGCACCTGTGTCAGAAACACTCTTAAGAGTAGTCGTATAAATGTAATTTCTGTCCAACCGGTTTCCTGCACCTGTTACATTTACACGGAAATATTCAATATCCCCGGTATTTTCATTCCGGAGCCCTACGATTAAACAAGTTGTTTCTTTATCATCCTGTTTAGGATTAGATACATAGTTTTCAAATGTATACAATGATCCTGTAATCTCATTGCTTCCCTTTGCAGTCACACCATAAAAACGCTCTGTACGTGCTGCGTTATAACTGTTAGAAGAATTTCCCAGGATAGGAGTAGTCGTCATAGCATTCCATACAGAAGCAGAAACAAGCTCGTATCCTTCTACCTCAGATATCACATCCAGGCCGACAACAGCAGGAACCAATTCTACAAAGATTTCACTCTCATCTGCTTTTTTCTGCAGACTTACACTCATAGGCAAATTAGTCTTCTTGATACTGTTTGAGTTATCCTCCTGCTCCTGGCTTCCCGGCGTAACGCCTGAAACCTTAAGTACAGTTTTTAAAGCCTGGCTCTCCGTACTTCCCATAAACATATCTCTCAAATCATCAATATCCGAAAAGCCCATGTAATCTCCCATGTTAATACAAAGAAGCATTTTGTAATCAGCAGATTCATCGATTAATCCGTCTTCCTCAAAAGTAAGTTCCAATGTTCCGGAGCTACTCAAACTGGCACCAGCCGCAGCTTTCACATCTATAGCATCTACAAAAGATCCTGCACCCGTAGAACTATTTTCAAAAAAACAAAATATAAAAAGAATTAATTTGATTCCCTTCTTCATCAGAAGAGTAACTACGTGCAGGATAAGTAGTGGCTTCCTGTATATCATAAGAAAGCCTTAATCCATTACCACCATTTAAACCTTCTCCATCCAGATC
>JAJBTP010000256.1 GCA_020860805.1 Tannerellaceae bacterium
CTTGTGAGAAGGGCTCTTCTAGTATGAATAATAGAAAATTAACAAATAAGCCCTATAAAACATGTCTGATAGATTATTTATTTTCGACACCACATTGAGAGATGGTGAACAGGTTCCGGGATGCCAGTTGAATACTGTAGAAAAAATACAGGTTGCCAAAGCACTGGAGGAACTGGGAGTAGATGTAATTGAAGCAGGATTTCCGGTATCCAGTCCCGGAGATTTCAATAGCGTAGTAGAAATATCCAAAGCAGTAACATGGCCGACTGTCTGTGCACTGACACGTGCGGTAGAAAAGGATATTAATGCAGCTGCCGAGGCTTTGAAATATGCAAAAAGAGGTCGTATCCATACAGGTATCGGAACTTCGGATTATCATATTAAGTATAAATTTAACTCTAACCAGGAAGATATTCTGGAGCGTGCAATTGCTTGTGTAAAATATGCCAAACGTTTTGTAGAAGATGTGGAGTTTTATGCTGAAGATGCCGGACGTACTGATAATGAATATCTGGCACGTGTAGTAGAAGCAGTTATTAAAGCTGGGGCTACTGTTATTAATATTCCGGATACAACCGGTTATTGTTTGCCACAGGAATATGGTGAGAAAATAAAATATCTGATGGAACATGTGGATGGCGTACATAAAGCAATTCTTTCCACTCATTGTCATAATGACCTGGGAATGGCTACAGCCAATACAGTTCAGGGAGTCCTGAATGGAGCACGCCAGGTTGAAGTTACTATCAATGGTATTGGTGAACGTGCCGGAAATACTTCTCTGGAAGAAGTTGCTATGATTTTTAAAAGCCATAAGGAAACAGGTATTATAACGAATATCAACAGTACCAAAATATACGGTATGAGCCGTATGGTATCAAGCCTGATGAATATGCCGGTTCAGCCGAATAAAGCCATTGTTGGGCGGAATGCGTTTGCTCACTCTTCCGGAATTCATCAGGATGGGGTATTAAAGAACCGTGAAAGTTATGAAATTATTGACCCCAAAGATGTAGGTATTGATGATAATGCTATCGTATTGACTGCACGTAGCGGACGTGCTGCTTTGAAACATCGTTTGAATGTATTAGGAGTTGATTTGGAGCAGGATAAACTGGATAAGGTATATGAGGATTTTCTGAAACTGGCAGACCGCAAAAAGGATATTAATGACGATGATGTCCTGATGTTAGTGGGTAAAGACCGGGTAGCTACTCATCGTATTAAACTGGAATATTTGCAGGTAACTTCGGGGGTAGGCTTACAGTCTGTAGCAAGTGTTTGTCTGAATATTGCAGGTGAAAAATTTGAAGCTGCTGCTGCTGGTAACGGACCTGTTGATGCGGCTATTAAGGCTATTAAATCCATCATTCACCGTACCATGACTATTCAGGAATTCCTGATACAGGCGATTAATAAAGGTAGTGACGATATGGGTAAGGTACATATGCAGGTAGAATATGATGGAAATGTCTATTATGGTTTTGCCGCGAATACTGATATCATTGCGGCATCAGCCGAAGCTTTTATCGATGCAATCAATAAATTTGTAAAATGATAAGAAAAGGTAATTAGTAGTTAGTAGCTGGTAGTACGTTCATTTCATTCACTTAGTAGAAATAAAACAGACAAAGTAAATTCCTACTAAACGAGCAAAGCGAGTGTACTACTAACTACCGACTACTAACTACTTCTAAAAAATAAACCAATAAAAAAGATGAGCAAAACATTATTTGAGAAAATCTGGGAGAAGCATGTGGTAGATACGCTGGCCGATGGAACTATCCAGTTATATATAGATCGTTTATATTGCCACGAAGTAACCAGTCCGCAGGCTTTTGTAGGTATTCGTGAACGTGGGTTGAAGCCTTTCCGTCCACAACAGATTACATGTATTCCTGACCACAATATTCCTACGTTGAATCAGGATAAACCTATTACTGACCCGGTTTCTAAAAACCAGGTAGATACATTGGAAAAGAATGCGAAAGATTTTGGATTGACATATTATGGCTTGAATCATCCTAAAAACGGTATTATACATGTGGTAGGTCCGGAGACCGGGTTGACTCAACCTGGTATGACTATTGTATGTGGAGATTCTCATACTTCTACGCATGGAGCGATGGGAGCGATTGCATTTGGTATCGGTACCAGTGAAGTGGAAATGACACTGGCTACTCAATGTATTATGCAGCGTAAACCTAAAACTATGCGTATTACGGTAAACGGACAGTTGAAACCGGGAGTAACTGCTAAAGATATTGCTCTATATATTATCAGCCGGATGACAACTGGTGGTGCTACCGGGTATTTTGTAGAATATGCCGGCGAGGCTATCCGGAATACAACGATGGAAGACCGTCTGACAATTTGTAATCTTTCGATTGAAATGGGTGCTCGTGGAGGTATGATTGCTCCGGATCAGGTTACGTTTGATTATCTGAAAGATCGGGAATTTGCTCCCTGTGGAGAAGAGTGGGAAACTGCTCTGGCTTACTGGCGCACTCTTTATACAGATGCAGATGCGGTTTTTGATAAGGAAATTGTATTTAATGCAGAAGATATAGAACCGATGGTAACGTATGGAACAAATCCGGGTATGGGTATGGGCATACGTGAGAATATACCAACTCTTGAAAGTGTGGATGAAGCCGGGCGTATTTCTTATGAAAAATCCCTGGAATATATGGGCTTTAATGCCGGTGATCCTATACTGGGTAAAAAGATTGATTATGTATTCCTGGGAAGTTGTACAAATGGACGTATTGAAGATTTCCGGGCCTTTGCTTCGTTAGTAAAAGGACATAAAAAATCTGATAATGCAGTTGCCTGGTTAGTACCGGGAAGCTGGCTGGTTGAAAAACAGATCCGTGCAGAAGGTATTGACCGGATTCTGGAAGAAGCCGGATTTGAATTACGTCAGCCGGGATGTTCTGCCTGTCTGGCAATGAATGAGGATAAAGTACCTGCCGGTATGTATGCCGTATCTACTTCAAACCGTAATTTTGAAGGTCGTCAGGGGCCGGGAGCACGTACTATTCTGGCAGGACCATTAGTTGCTGCTGCTGCTGCTGTAACCGGTAAAATTACTGATCCGAGAGAATTAATGAATTAATCAGAATTCAGGGAGTCTGGACTTCTAAACTTCTAAAAAATAAAAATAATGAAAGAAAAAATAAATATAATCACTTCCACTTGTGTACCGCTTCCGTTAGAGAATGTAGATACTGACCAGATTATTCCGGCACGCTTTCTGAAAGCGACTACCCGTGAAGGATTCGGGGATAATCTGTTTCGCGACTGGCGGTATGATAAAGAAGGTAATAAAAATCCTGATTTTGTTTTGAACCAGAATACCTATACCGGTGAGATTTTGGTTGCCGGAAAAAACTTTGTTAGTCGAAGTCGCAGCGAACATGCCGCCTGGGCTATTACCGGCTATGGCTTTCGTATTGTAGTAAGTAGCTTCTTTGCGGATATTTTTAAGAATAACTCTATGAATAATGGACTTTTACCTGTAGTGGTTAGTCCGGAGTTTCTGGCTGAAATATTTGCTTCTGTTGAATCGAACCCATCTACTACTCTCACAGTTGATCTTCCTAATCAAACCATAAACAACGATGCTACCGGAAAAACCGAGTCGTTTGAAATTAATGCTTATAAAAAAGACTGTTTGATAAACGGATTGGATGATATCGACTATCTGTTGGCAAATAAAGAAAAGATCGAAGCTTATGAATCGAATGTACGCAGATAATTTATCTGAGTACATTTATAATTAATTACAGTTTATGATAGAAATAATGGATACCACTCTCCGGGATGGAGAGCAGACTTCAGGGGTTTCTTTTGCTTCTCATGAAAAACTCAATATTGCCCAGATATTATTGAGTGAGTTAGGAGTAAACCGTCTGGAGATAGCTTCAGCCCGTGTCTCTGACGGAGAGTATGAGGCTGTCAGGCGTGTTGCCGAATGGGCTCATAGAAGTGGTAATATTGATAAGCTGGAAGTACTGGGATTTGTGGACGGTGATGTTTCACTGAACTGGATACAAAATGCCGGATGTAAGGTTGTTAATCTTTTATGTAAAGGTTCGTATAAACATTGTACGGAACAACTCAGAAAAACTCCTGAACAACATATTGAAGATATCTGTTCAGTAATAGCCTGTGCTCAGCAAAAGGGGATTTCTGTAAATGTTTATCTGGAAGATTGGTCTAATGGAATTAAAAATTCTCCGGACTATGTTTTCCAAATGATGGAAGGGTTGAAAGATCTGCCTATCCTTCATTTCATGTTACCGGATACGTTAGGTATTCTGAATCCACAAAATACGTATGAGTATTGTGCAATGATGGTAAAACGGTATCCGGATATTCATTTTGATTTTCATGCGCATAATGATTATGACTTAGCTGTGGCGAATGTTTTTTCAGCTGTACGTGCAGGGATTAAAGGAGTCCATACAACAGTAAACGGATTAGGCGAAAGAGCCGGAAATGCTCCTTTAAGTAGTGTTCTGGCTGTCTTGAAAGACCAGTTGGGTGTGGTCACTTCTTTGAAAGAAGAAAAAATTAACCGGGTAAGTAAGTTGGTAGAAACATATGCCGGTATACATGTACCTCCTAATAAACCGATTGTCGGAGAACATGTTTTTACCCAATGTGCAGGTGTTCATGCAGATGGCGATAATAAAAATAATCTTTATTATAATGACCTGCTGCCGGAACGCTTTGGCCGGGTAAGGGAATATGCTTTGGGTAAAACTTCGAGTAAAGCAAATATTCAGAAGAACCTGGAAGCTCTTGGCATAGATCTGGACGAAGAATCCATGCGTAAAGTAACGTCACGCATTATAGAACTGGGTGATAAAAAAGAGGTAGTTACACCGGAAGATCTTCCTTACATCATTAGTGATGTACTAAAGCAGGATACAAAAAGTGACGAACGAATCCGTATACTGAATTATTCTCTATCTTTGACCCAGGGCTTACGGCCTGTTGCAACGTTAAAGATCGAGATAGATGGTGAATCGTATGAGACTTCGGCATCTGGTGATGGACAGTATGATGCATTTGTGCGTGCTTTGAGAAAAATTTACAGTGATTTGGGGCGTCCGTTCCCGATGTTAACAAACTATTCAGTAACTATTCCTCCGGGGGGACGAACAGATGCGTTTGTACAAACTATTATCAGCTGGAATTATGCGGGGGCTGATTTTAAAACCCGTGGATTGGATGCTGACCAGACGGAAGCAGCCATCAAAGCCACCATTAAAATGCTGAATAAAATTGAAGCATAATAAACCGGAAATTGAACTTTCTTTTCCGGGTTAAAAATAGAAAATTATGAATAAACGTTTGACAATTGCCCTGGTAGCTCATGATAACCGTAAGGCTGATATGGTAGAATGGGCGGTACATAATGCTGAGTTTTTAGCAAGACATCATCTGGTATGTACCGGGACAACCGGAGGGCTTATATTAAATGCTTTTGAGGAACAGGGAATATCCGCTCAAATGACCCGTATGAATTCCGGACCGTTGGGAGGAGATGCAGAGATTGCAGCGATGGTAGTACGTAAGGAGGTTGATTTGGCAATCTTTTTGATTGATGACCTGAATGCACAACCCCATGAAGCAGATATCCAGATGCTGTTAAGACAATGCCGTGTTCATAATGTGCCTATTGCCTGTAACCGCTATAGTGCAGATCTGATGCTAACCAGTACTCTGTGGGATGATGAAACTTATATTCCTTCAGAGCCTAAATATGTATATTTTAACAGGAATTAATAACTTCTCATAAAACAAACTTATAATGAAATTAAACATAGCAGTACTACCGGGTGACGGTATTGGTCCTGAAATTGTTGAACAAGCCATGAAAGCTGTGAAAGCTGTTTGTGGAAAATTTGGTCATGAACTGAGTTATGAACAGGCATTAGTAGGTGCTATTGCCATCGACGAGACTGGTAATCCGTATCCCGATGCAACCCATGAATTGTGTATGAAAAGTGATGCAGTCCTGTTTGGTGCTATCGGTTCACCGAAGTATGATAATGACCCATCTGCAAAAATACGTCCGGAGCAAGGTTTGCTGGGTATGCGTAAAAAACTGGGTTTGTATGCGAATATTCGTCCGGTAACTACTTTTCCTTCTTTAATACATAAATCGCCTCTTCGTTCAGACCTGGTTGAAGGTGCTGATTTTATGTGTATTCGTGAATTAACCGGTGGTATGTATTTTGGTCGTCCACCAGGTAGAAGCGAAGACCGGAATACAGCTTATGATACTTGTATTTATACACGTGAAGAGGTAGAACGTATTGTTCGTCTGGCTTATCAGTATGCGGAAAAGAGACGTAAGAAAGTTGCAATTGTTGATAAAGCAAATGTGCTGGCTACCTCTCGTCTCTGGAGAGAAGTTTCCCAGGAAATTGAAAAGGAATATCCACAGATTGAAACTGAATATATGTTTGTTGATAATGCTGCTATGCGTATTATTCAGTGGCCGAAAAGTTTTGATGTGATGGTTACTGAAAATATGTTTGGTGATATTCTTACTGATGAAGCTTCTGTCATTACCGGTTCATTAGGCGTGTTGCCTTCTGCATCTATTGGCATCCATACTTCTGTATTTGAACCTATCCATGGTTCTTATCCACAAGCAGCCGGAAAAAATATAGCCAATCCTTTAGCAACTATTTTGAGTGCGGCTTTGATGTTTGAATATGCTTTCAATTTGATGGAAGAAGGTAAATTAATCCGTGATGCTGTTACTGCTTCTATGGACGCAGAAGTGGTTACTGAAGATATTGCAGAACAGGGTAAAGCCTATTCAACTTCTGAAGTAGGAGACTGGATTGCGGAATTTATTTCCAAACAATAAATTCAATTGACAATTGACAATTTATAATTGACAATGAAAAATATTTATTTTTTTGGTTATATATTGTTGATTGTCAATCTATTTTGCTAACTTCATTAATTCGTCAATAACAACCGTGTCATATCCCATTTCTTTGGCTGTCGTGAAATCTTTTATAGCAGAAGGTTTTTCATACTGTGCCAGTTTTACTTTGCCTCGGAGCACATATAAGGCGGCTGATGGTTCTGTTTCTGTAAATAATTTATTTATATCCGACATTGCCCGACCGTTTTTCCCCATCTGAAAATATAAATCTGCCCGGCTTTCATATAAAAACCAGTAACGGGGAGACTCTTTTATTAAATAGTTATATATACGTTCGCTTTCCGAATAATTGCCTCTCATTTTTTCCAGAATCGCATGGCCTAAACGGCCGTTAATGGTTTTGTCATTTACTTCAATTATTTTATCAAAATCTGCTTCGGCGGCTAACAGATTACGTTGTTGTAAGTATAAAACCCCTCGGTTATAGAGAGCATCCTGATGTGCGGGTTCATTTAAAAGAATCGCAGAGTAATCGTGAATTGCTTTCTCTGTTTCTCCTAACTGGGCATATAATGATGCTCTGCTTTCCAGAATAGAAACATTTGTTTGATTCCGGCTGAGTGCTGCGGTATAAGACAGAATAGCTTCTTCGTATTTACCCTGCATTTGTTGGATGGTTCCTAAGTTAGTGAGTAAAGCATAGTTATGAGGATTCCCCGGTTCGAGCCGCATGGCACTGCGGATACTTTCTTCTGCTGCCGCAAACTCTTCCTTTTCAAGATATTCATAGCTTTTTTCAATATAGTCTTCATAAGACTGTGCATATACTGTAAGGGAAAGAAAAGTAGTTAGTGCCGGAATTAAAAGATATTTCATATGAATAAATATTTGCCTGTCCGGCAAAACTACATAATAAATTGCATTGTAAGGAAATAATAAAAACTATTTATAGCTTTGCCAGAAAATTTGACATTTGGAAATTCTATGAATATGTTATTGGTATTATTAAATGTTTTTTTAAATCCCGAACAATCACTACAAGGGTTAATTAATAAAGCTACTGTTTTGGGCTGGGTAATTATAAAAGCCATTATTCTGTTTATTGTCGGGAGGTTTCTTATTTTACAGATAAACCGGTTGGTAAGACGTTTTCTGGATAGAAGAGCCATTGATCCTTCTGTTAAAACATTTACCCGTAGTTTGGTTAATGTCATTCTTACAGTGATGTTAATTATATCCATTGCGGATGTGCTAGGTATTCAGACGGCTTCTTTTGCGGCTTTGATTGCTTCGGCCGGTGTAACAATTGGTGTAGCCTTAAGTGGAAACTTATCCAATTTTGCGGGAGGTATTATTATTCTTTTATTCCGTCCGTTCAGAGTAGGAAATTATATTGCGGCTCAGAGTTTTGAGGGGACAGTAAAGGAAATTCAGATTTTCCATACCATTATTACGACTCCTGATAACCGGATAATATATGTTCCCAACGGTTCTTTAAGTAGTGGTGTGGTTACTAATTATAATGTGACTTCAACAAGAAGAGTCGAGTGGATATTTGGTGTAGAATATGGCACTGATTATGAAACAGTCAAAGCTGCCCTGCTGGAATTGGTAAAAGAAGAACCTCGTATCTTACCTGAACCGGGACCTTCCGTTGCATTAAAGAAGCTGGATGCAAGCAGTGTGAATATCCGGCTAAGAGCCTGGGTTAAAAATGCAGATTATACGAGTGTCGAAGTGGATATGAACCGTAAGGTCTATGAAGCTTTTAATAAATTAAACATTAACTTCCCGTTTCCGCAGCTTACCATACACCAGGGATAATGTTCTTAACTATCTGATAAATATACTCTATCATTCTATAAAAACTATCCATAGAAAATATTATGATTTGGAGAGTGGGTATCGTAACTTTGTCGGTATAGAATTTGTTTGAAGTATATAAATTAATTT
>JAJBTP010000548.1 GCA_020860805.1 Tannerellaceae bacterium
AACTAAAGGAACAGGCTGCAAATCACGGATTACCTTCTGCGGTGGTTACTTTCCGTGAACATACCAGAACTGTTTTACAAACAAATTATAAGCCACGTTTACTTACTACATATACGGAGAAGCTGGAACAATTGGCTGCTACGGGAATAGATTATTGTATAGTATTGGACTTTACGCCTGAGTTAGCCTCTTTATCTGCCGGTGATTTTATGGAGAAGATATTGATTGAAAAATTTAAAGTAAATTTTCTATTGATAGGATATGATCACCGGTTTGGCAATAATCGTTCTGAAGGATTTTTACAATATGCTGAATATGGGAAAAATTTAGGAATTCAGGTACGACAATTTACTTCACTTCAAATAGATACAATGCAGGTTAGTTCTTCCGCTATCCGGCGTTTATTAGAAAATGGTAAAGTAGAAGAGGTGGCCGGATTATTATCTTATCCTTACCGGATGAGTGGCTATGTGATTGCAGGAAATCGTATTGGACGTACAATTGGTTTTCCTACTGCGAATGTTCGTATAGAGGAACAGGGTAAAGTTGTGCCTGCTGTAGGTGTATATGGTGTGGAGATAATACATCAGGGAGAAACTTATACGGGCATGCTTCACATTGGGAACCGTCCAACCGTAAATATGGGGGATGATTTAAGTGTAGAAGTTCATATTCTGAATTTTAATAAAGATATTTATGGAGATCAGCTAACTTTGATTTTTAAACATTATATACGGGAGAATGTAAAGTTTGATTCATTGGAACAACTTCAGAACCAGTTAAATGAGGATAAAGAAAAGATTATCCGGTTAATGCAAAAGTAAGAAGTATGGAATATTTTTACGAAGCAGTCGATTTATTAAAGGGAATGATTGCTATTTCTTCTTTTAGCAGAGAAGAGAATGAAGTGGCGGATTATTTGGAGAATAGCTTTAGTTCATGGGAATATAAAGTTCACCGTGAGGGAAATAATCTTTGGATAATTTCTCCGGATTACGATTTTTCCAAACCTACGATTCTTTTAAATTCTCATATAGATACGGTGAGACCAGGAGCCGGGTGGACAGTTAATCCATTTTTGCCGGAAGAAGATGAAACCGGAAAAATTACCGGATTAGGAAGTAATGATGCCGGAGCAAGTGTTGTATCCCTTTTTACAGCTTTTCGTTTATTAACTGAAAAGGAACAACCTTGCAATCTCATATTTCTGGCATCCTGCGAAGAGGAAATCTCCGGAAAAAATGGAATAGAGAAAGTTTTACCTTTATTACCTGCTATTCATTTTGCAGTAGTAGGTGAACCAACCGGAATGGAGCCTGCTGTGGGAGAAAAAGGATTAATGGTGTTAGATTGTACTGTACGGGGAAAATCGGGTCATGCGGCCCGTAATGAGGGTGAGAATGCTATCGTAAAAGCGATTCCAGCTATTAACTGGTTCACTTCCTATCAATTTCCCCTGCAAAGTGATTTCCTGGGGCCTGTGAAAATGAGTGTAACGATTATACAGGCTGGAACCCAACATAATGTAGTACCTGATAAATGTACTTTTACGGTAGATGTACGTACAAATGAATGTTATTCAAATGAAGAAGTCTATGAATTAGTGAAAGAGCAGGTAGATTGTGAAGTAGAGGCTCGTAGTTTTCGCCTGAATTCTTCCAGAACTCCTTTGGAACATCCATTTATAAAACGGGCCGGGATATTAGGACGTATACCTTTTGGTTCTCCTACTTTAAGTGATCAGGCACTGATGAATTTCCCATCTGTGAAGATAGGGCCTGGCGATTCAGCACGTTCTCATACGACAGACGAATATATATATACTTACGAAATAAGGGAAGCTATTGAGCTGTATGTACGTTTATTGGATGGATTAGTGCTTTAGTCCAACCAGGGGCGGGGATTTAGTTTCTCTTTTTCTTTGCGTAACTCAAAATGAAGTATAGTTGAGTTGCTATCCTGTGTATCTGTAAATATTTTTCCGATAGCCTGTTGAGTAGCAACCTTATCACCTTTCTTTACATACACTTCACTTAAATTGCTATAAACAGTCAGGTAATTACCATGACGGATAATAACGGATGTATTATACCCCGGTACAACAAAAATACTGGTTACTTCTCCGTTGAATACGGCACGTGCGTCTGTACCAGGTGTTGTCTGGATATCAATTCCATTGTTGTATACCCGTACATTTTTGAGTTGTGGATGTGCATGTTCACCGAAAGTACTTACAATCGTATACCTACCTGTAACCGGGAATGGAAGTTTTCCTCTATTACTGGCAAAATTATCCGATAACTGCTTTTCTGCTTTTGTCATTGCATAACCACCTTTACTGTCGGCAGTACGTTGTTCTGTACCTTTTCCTTTCTTCTTTTCAGCTTCAGCACGGGCTATTTCTGCTGCGATTTGTTTTTCTATTTGTTGATTTAAATTTTGTGCCTGCTGGCGTTTCTTCTTTAAATCTGCCTGTAATTCTTTTTGTTTTTTTGTTAGTTGCTGAACCTCTGTTTTCTGGGTAGCTTCTTCCGAACTCAATTTTTTGTTTTCGCTTTCCCGTTCAGCCAAAAGAGTTTGTTTTCCAGTTCTTCTTTTTTCCAGTTCTTCTTTTTCCCGGTTTATTTCCTCTTGTTTCACAATAATTTCTTTTGCCTGTCTTTTTTGCCAGGCACTATATTCCTGTAAATAACGAATACGCCGTAAAGATTGGGTAAAATTATCTGCCGAAAGAATAAACAATAATTTATCCTGTGAATTATGTCGTTTATAAAGCCCCTGAACGGATTTGGCGTAATTATCTTTTTTTCCCTGTAATTCTTTTTCCAGACTGGAAATGTGCTGATTGATGTCTGTCATTTCTTTATCAATAGCTTTTACTTCTTCATTCAATAGATTGATAATCTTTTTACGAGAAAGTATTTGCTGAGAAAGAAGATTCAATCTGTTTAATGAATTTTGGGCGGAACGGGATGTCTCTTCCAGAAGTTTATTCGTTAACTCAATGTCAGCCAAAGCTTTGTTTCGTTGCGTTTCCAGTTCCTTTATACGCGCAGACTTTTGTCCGCAAACTGCGAAAGTAAGTAGAAGGAAAAGGGTGAGCAACGTATACTTCATAAAAACATTATAAATTCTTGGTCAGACCTTTCAAAATATCTTTTAAATAAACTCTTTCATATTTAGCCGGTATGTCAAAATCCATTCGTACAGATTCATTAATTTGAATGCGGGAGTAGTTAAATTGTACTCCACCTTTCGGGCTCCCTTTTTCAGTAGCCTGTACATTCATCTGAGTAGGAAAAAGTTGATTTTCAACAACACGGAAATCATCGTATTTCCAGTCCAGAACATATTGGCCGGATGAATCCATGATTTGTGTACTTAACACTTTCTCTTCTCCGTCAGCTGTAAATGTTTAAATAATATTTAAATTATCCGTAATACGGATTTCTGCTGTAGGACCTTCCTGGATAAGTTTATAACGTGTGTATTCTGATGGCAAAAACTCTTTATCTCCCGGAATAAAGATATGGTTTGTAAATAGTGCCTGTAAGTTGTAGAAGTTAAAGGCTACAGGACTTTCACTTCTCATCTGCTCATAGTTTTCGACTACATATTTTTTATTTAGCCTATCCAATACTTTAATTTCTTCTTTACCGATTTCAATCCGGAAGATTTCAAAACCCAATAAAGGAACTACGGATAATTGAAAGGCACTGTCTTTTATCATTTTTAAATCTACTCGTGAACTTAAGTTTTTACCCGGTAAATCAATAGTAACATTTAAGCGGGCTGTCAGTGTGTTAAACTGAATCGCCTGCTGTTTAATCGAATTAAAGAACTCAGTTTGTTCCTTTGCACCTTTTGTTGCTACTGTTCCTACTTTTTGAGTAGATTTACAACTGTTCATCAGGAAAGTTCCTGCCAGTAGTATGCATACTCCAATATAATATATTACTCTATTTTTCATTTTGCATTTACATCTTCAATATATTTTTCTTCAGCAATTTTCCGGTCCAGAATATCACCTTCTTTTCCCAGTTCTTTTGCTTTTTTCCATTGCTCTACAGCTTTTTCTGTTTCACCAAGCATATAAAGAATATCTCCATAGTGATCCAAAAGCTCTGCATTGTTAGTTTTATCATTGTCGATAGCCCGCTCAATATAAATTTTGGCCAATGTATAATTACCCTGTGTAAAATAAACCCATGCATAGGTGTCCAGATAGGTGGAATTGTTAGGTTCTTTACGAACGGTTTGTTCACTCATCCGTTCTGCTTTTTTAAGGTCTTTTTTAGCTAATGTCAGGAAGTAAGCATAATTATTTAATACCATAACATTTCCTTCATTCTGTTTTAAAGCTTCTTCATAAGCCTCAAATGCTTTATCCATTTGCTCTGACTGGTAATATACATCTCCAATCTGTCCGTAAAAATCTGACAAAAGAGGCCCATTTTCACGAGGCGTATTGTTGATTCCATCCTGATAAGCCTGTATTGCCTGTGGATAATCCTCCAGCTGGTGATAAGCTATTCCCAGATAGAAATAATATTCCGGTGCATCCGGAAACAGTTCAATGCATTTTTTGCATACCCGTATAACCTCTTCCAAATCTTCTGTACGCAGAGATAATTGCAGAAGTTGTTGCCAGGCAGCCATGTTTTCAGGTTCCATCTCTGTAATTAACTGAAACTGAAATCTCGCTTCCTCATTTTTCTCCTGCATACTTAATAAACTACCATACATCAGTTTTAGTTCCGATTCTTCGGGATGTTGTTCCAATAAAGTTTCGAATAATTGGTTCGCACTTTCAATATCTTTGTTGGATTGTTGCAGAGTCAAAATATAACGGGATAGAATACTTACTTTTGTCTCTACGTCCAGTTTTTCATTTATCAGTGCATTATGTATCTGAGTCTCTGCTGATTCTTTATCTCCTGTTACCTCATAATAATTAGCCATGGCTACAATATAATAAGGACTCCCGGGTTCGATAGCCTTCGCCTTTTCATAGGCTTCCAGCGCTTTATCGGTTTCATTATTTTCCAGATATAAATCTCCCAGGATAATCTGATAACGGGATTCAATAGGGAACTTTTCCGCTAATCTTTGTATCTCTTTCATAGCATTTTCTGACTCCCCAATACTATTGTATAAACGACACTTTTGCATTGACAAAGCCTCGTTCATTCCCATACTTGCTTCCAGCGCATTAAATGCTTCTATAGCCTGTGGTATTTCTCCCTGTTGGGTAAGAGCTTCTGCCAGATGATAGTTGAGTTCTACTTTTTCAGGATATTGTTTAATCAATTTTTCAAATTCCTGTATTGCCTCTCTATACATTCCCAGTCCACGTGTTACATTAGCCAGTGCAATTTTATAGGAGAAGTTGTCCGAACTGTTTTCTACAGCCTGTTTTAGGAATTGTACCGCTTTCTCAGGACGGTTGAGTTGCAGGTAGAAAGAAGACAATTCATATAATAGAGGGGCTGATGTGGGATATATGGCAAGGCAATGGTTGAAGGCATCAAAAGCCGCATCAAATTTCTCAGCATTTTTCAGATTTAATGCTTCATAATAAAAATAATCAAATTTACGTTGGTTAACCGCATTTAACCTATTCTGTCCTTTTTCAGAATCATAAGGAACTTCTGCTGCCTTAAGTGTAGAAGAGACTATAAACAGACAGGTGCATAAGGTGAATATTCCAACTATTTTTTTCAACATATACGGTTTTATTAGCTTACTATCTTAATTGTTGCAGGCCGGTTAATGTTTTCCAGTATGACCGAAACCACCGGCGCCACGCTCAGTTTCGTCCAGAACTTCTACCTGATTCCAGTCAATCTGGCTATGGGTAGTAATAACCATCTGGCAGATACGTTCACCGTCGTTTACAGTGAAAGCCTCATTGGATAGATTGACCAGGATGACACCGATTTCCCCGCGGTAGTCTGCGTCAATAGTGCCTGGTGTATTTAATAAAGTAATACCATGTTTAATCGCCAGACCACTACGTGGACGCATTTGTGCTTCATACCCTTCCGGTAAAGAAATATAAAGACCTGTCGGAATTAGTTTTCTTTCCAATGGTTGTAAAACAACGGGTTCAGGGAGATTAGCACGTATATCCATTCCGGCAGATAGAGAAGTTGCATACTGAGGTAACGGATGATGAGATTTATTAATTATTTGAACTTGCATATTGTATGTTTCTGTTTTTATTGAACAGACAAAGATAATAATAAAGTCCTTAAAGTAATTAACTTAAAATGAGAACACAGAGGCTTAATAGTTAAAGTAGTCAAAAATGAAACGGATGTATTATCTGGGCTGCCAGTCACCATTCTCTTTTATCAGCTGGATAAGTTGGACCACCGCCTCTTCTTCCGGAATATTTTTGAGCATACAGCTTTTCCCTTTGTATAGGTCTACTTTTCCACGCCCTGAGCCTACATATCCATAATCAGCATCTGCCATTTCACCGGGTCCGTTCACAATACACCCCATAATACCGATCTTCAGACCCTTCAGATGAGAGGTTGCATCTTTAATGCGTGCAATTGTTGACTGGAGGTCATATAATGTTCTGCCACAACCGGGACAGGATATGTATTCGGTTTTACTTATACGGCTGCGGGTTGCCTGTAAAATACCAAACGAATAACTATCCGCTATTTTGGCTACTCCTCCTTCATTATACAACATAACTCCATCTCCAAACCCATCCAGTAAAAGAGGTCCAAAATCGGCAGCAGACTTGATCTGGAGTGTTTCCTCATTTTTTTCTTTGTAATCATGGTGAAGAATAACCGGAACATTACAATTATTTCTTAGTAACTTATGTAAGGCTGCCCGTTGAGCTCCCAGCCCATTCTTATTATGGGTACTTAGTATAATGACTGCAGCAGGATCATCCTTCAGAGTCTGAAGAGTATGCTCTTTCAAATCACTGTGTGTTAAGCGAATAAATTTGATAGCAGAAGCATATTTATGCATTTCACTTACTTCTGAAGCAATAAACATGGGGAAGACATTCGGCAATGGCTTCCAGTAATTCGCATCTACTATAAGTTGAAATGTATCCGGCAAATTGTCCGGATCTTCTTCTCCTATATAAAGATAATCCGGCTTCGCCTGTACATCAAATTCGAAGTCACCTTCCCGCCTGTCTGAAATGACAACCGGAACATGGGTTCCTCCGATATTTTTTACACTCCGGTTCATGTATCTTTGCATACGGGTATGGCTGTAACCGGAAACAGTAGTCCCGGTAATCGGATGATGTCCTTCTCTGTCATGGATATAATCTGCTAATTGACGGGCTACAGGAATTTCAGCTTCCGGATCTTCACTTAAGGATACACGTATTGTATCTCCTATACCATCTGCCAGAAGAGCTCCTATTCCTACTGCACTTTTAATACGGCCATCTTCACCATCTCCGGCTTCGGTTACACCCAGATGGAGTGGATAATACATATTTTCTTTCTCCATAGTTTCCACCAGTAGCCGGACTGTTTTAACCATAACTACCGTATTAGATGCTTTAATGGAGATAACAACGTCTTTAAATTCTTCGCTCCGGCATATACGGAGAAATTCCATACACGATTCTACCATACCTTCCGGGGTATCACCATAACGGCTCATAATTCGATCTGAAAGTGAACCGTGGTTTACTCCGATACGGATGGCTGTATGATATTTGCGGCATATATTTAGAAAAGGAATAAACCGTTCACGGATTTTTTCTATTTCTGCGGCATATTCTTCATCTGTATATTCGATGTGATTGAAAGTCTTGACCCGATCTACATAGTTACCCGGGTTAATCCGGACTTTATCAACAAATTCCGCTGCTACATCAGCCGCTTTCGGATTGAAATGAATGTCTGCAACAATAGGTGTGTTATGCCCTCTTTGTTGAAGTTCATTTTTGATATTGCCCAGATTTCTGGCTTCTCTTTCTCCCTGAGCTGTAAAACGGATATACTCAGCTCCGGCTTCAATCATGCAAATGGATTGTCGGACTGCAGCATCTGTATCCATAGTTGATACATTACTCATCGTTTGAACACGAATCGGATTTTCACCTCCTAATGGAGTATTTCCTATTTCTACAACTAATGACTGACGACGGCGGTAATTAAATATATCCATTTTTAAAAGTAGTCAGAGTAATCAGAGAAGTCAAAGAATTCAGCATTCGTTTCGCTCATTAGCAGATAAAAATTTTCTCCTTTGACTTCTAATGAGCCAAGCGAATGCCAACTTCTAAGCCCTGAAAGGGCTGATAACTTCTTTGACTTTTTTAATTTGTTTTGTGTTTATATGAAATTTGTGATAACTCTTCGTTGGCTTTAACGATTTTCTTTTTCAGGTCTTCTTTATAAGCAACCAGTTTTTCCTGAAGGCTTCCGTCCCCCACCGATAGTATCTGAACAGCCAGAATAGCTGCATTTAAGGCACCGTTGATTCCTACGGTTGCAACAGGTATACCGGGAGGCATTTGTACAATAGCCAGTAGTGCGTCCATACCGTCGAGGGTAGAATTGATAGGTACACCGATTACCGGAACGGTAGTCATGGAGGCGATTACTCCGCAGAGGTGTGCTGCCATACCGGCAGCGGCAATAATTACTTTAATCCCTCTTGCCTGAGCTCCTTTGGCAAATGCTTCAACTTCTGCAGGGGTTCGATGCGCGGATAAAGCATGCATTTCAAAGGGAACTTCCATTTCATCCAGGAATTTAGCTGCTTTTTCCATTACTGGCAGGTCAGATGTACTGCCCATAATAATACTTACTACTGGTATCATAAATTATTCAATCCGGGGTTATT
>JAJBTP010000404.1 GCA_020860805.1 Tannerellaceae bacterium
CAGTTATAAGAGAAGATACATATGGTTATTGACTGAAACAAAAGAGAGGATATCCAAACATTTTTCGAATATCCTCTGATTTTTTAACTATTGTATGACAATCAGAAGAAGATTGTTTTTAGTTCTTCGAAGCCTTCGATAATTGAATCTGCTGTTTCATCTCCTTTATAGGGACTCCAGCCGGTATTTTTCAGCCAGACTGTCTGGCAACCGATGGTTGTAGCCGGAACAATATCTTTATCATATGAATCGCCAATTACCACACAGTTTCCGGCAGGCACCTGTAATTCGTTTACTCCTAAACGGAATATTTCCGGATCGGGTTTCCTGACTCCCACAACGGCTGATTCTACAATAGACCGGAAGAATGTATCCAGGCTGAAATCTTTTAAAACGCTTTCTATATTTCCATAGAAATTAGATACTAATACTAACGGATATTGCTCCGCCAACTGTTCGATGATGGGGCGTGCTTTATCTACACATTGTTTAGCATATTGATAGCAATATTCTGTAATTTGCTCTGAAACTGCTACATCCGGGTAGGATATTTCGAGTTGTTGGTGCTCTATTAACCAGTCTAACTGGATACGGGTTTTAATAGCCAACATATCATAGAATGTATGTTGAGGTAATACCAGACGAACTTTAGCCAGGGTTCTTTCTCTGTGTACATAGGCTTCGCGGAATGCTTCTTTACTGACCGGTACTTCTGCTGCTGTATATCCCTCCCAGATTACTTCTGCCCAGTGCACTCCGTTACTGTCTATAGTACCTCCATAATCAAAAATGATTCCTTGAATAGTTTGTTTGTTTATCATATGTTTTCGTTTCTTTCTTCTAATTCTTTGATAAATTCTTTACTGAACTTTTCATGTGTTCGTATCATATAAAGTAACATGCTATTTAAGACAGTTAATTCAAATACAAAATACAACCAGGGTATGGTAATGAGCAGGCTTATAAATAAAGCGATGACCCGTGTATTGAAAGAGAGCATATTGGTGTATTTCATCAGGGGTAAACTCTTTGCCCGGAAGGCTTTCCGGAACCATTCGGGAGCTTCTCCGTTGTATTTTTCCCGTAGTACAGCCATCATGTGCTGAAACCTGGGAGATAATTGTTCCTGTCCGACTGTATAGTTGATGTAAAATGTTTCAAAGAATTTATAGATGAAATCTTTTTTCCAGCTTAGCTTTTTATAATTTTCTTTCAGGTTGGGTGACCAGGATAGTTCGCTTCCTGACTCACCTTTCAGGAAAAGCAGATGTACATTCCGGTAGTAATCTGCCATGGCTGCCTGTTTGCTATGGCAAAAACCGGTAATGGCTCCTAATACCCATATCCAGATACCCCACTGGGGAGTCAGACGGATGCAGATAGCGGCATAAATACTGATAAACCAAAGGTCTCCACAGGCTCCGTCCAGGATTCTGCCCATAGGGGAACTTTGTCCTGTCATCCGGGCTAATTGTCCGTCGGCACTATCATAGGAATTTGCCCATATTAGTAATACCATCCCTAAAATTGTTATACGAAGGTCCTGAAAATAGAAACAGATTCCGGATGCAATTCCGATAAAGATTGCGGCAATTGTTACTGCATTGGGGGTAATGCCCAGCTTATGGAAAAGGAGTGCCCAGCGGTAACCGATGGGGCGGTAGAAATGTATATCGATAAACTCTTCGGTATCCATCGACTTGAGCGTGGATTCGAGTGTTGGCTTTTCTTTCTTTTCTTTCATTATTGACTGATTAATTCATAAATGCGTTGTGCAATGTGTGGGGCTGCTTCTTCCCGGCAGGGTGCAAAACTGGGCCAGTCATTGAAATCAATTAACCGGACTTCGCCTGTTTCGGCCACAATACAATCTCCCCCATATATATGAATATTAAGGACTTCTGCAGCCTGATTACATACATCCTTTAAGTGTTCAAGATTTAATGTGAATCCTTTTGCTGTGCCGTTAATTTGTTCCAACCCAAATTTGCTATGACTGTTGCTGGAAGGATAGAACCAATGAAAGAAGCCGGTTCCGGTAACGCCATAAAATTTGATGAGGTCACCTCCTAAATGTTCGTTGATTACTGCCGTGGGTATACCCCGGTGTGCATACTCTTTCAGTATTTCGCAGGCTTCCTGACGGTTGCGCACATAGGTTACATCTTCCCGGTGTATGGCATGGAAGTCTCCCCGTTTAATCCAGCAATGTTCTAATCCGGCTTTTTCTAATGCTCCGGTTGGATCTTCATTGGTTGGCAGAATCAGACTCAACGGATGGGGAATCTTGTTTTTTAATAATAAACGCGTCATTTTTTCCCGGGTACAGTTTTTAATACCAAAGGCGGAATTGACTACCTGCCGTCCTTCTTTTTCATAGTTTTGCAGGATATGGATACTTTCTAAATCCCGTACCATATTAAATATGTATTGTTCCCGGATATTTTCTTTTTGTAGGGTAAACTCGGAATATTCGTTTACTATACATCCTTTTTCCCGTAAACAGGAGGCTGTCAGATTAAAAATAGCAGCATCATTCCCGATGTGGTTGGGTGAGAAAATATTTCCCCGTGTGATTCCTGCTATAATAAATGGCTTCATAGATGAATTCAGTTTAGGAGTTTAAAAATTCTTCTGCTTTTGAAATATCTTCTGCATGGTCTACGTCAACAATCTTGGGAAATGGAAATGCTTTTAACCGCAATCCTTCTTCTACCAGTCTGCGCTGATAATTACGCATGCGTGACATATTTTCATGGATTGCTTTTTGTAGTACCGGAATGGCTGGTTGTGTGAGGCAATAGATACCTCCTGAAATGTATTTACAGTTTCCGGTCTGCTGATTGGCAAAATTGAGAATATTCAATGCGTCATCTGTTTCTACATATAGCGGTTTCTCGTCGTCGATAAACGGAGTGACTGCCATATAACCATCGGCTTCTTTATCTTCCAGAAACGCTTGTATATAAGTTGAAAATTCATTTTCTTTAAAAATGGTGTCTACAGTAGTCAGACAGAATTTTTCAGCTTTCAGACAGGTACTTAATTCATAAAAGCTATGCATGGAACTGGGGGTTGACCGGATAATGAGATTAAAAGGAACGGGGAGTTGTTTCTGCTTCAGGTGTTCCTGCACCTCTTTCATTTCTTCGTTTACAATAATATTGATTGATGTAGCATTATTCCGGAGAAAAACATCTATCAGGCGGTCTATCAGAGGAATTCCGTTTAGCCTTACAAGCGGCTTTGGCCAGCGTATTCCTTCCTGTGCCAGGCGGGAACCTTCTCCAGCCGCTATAATTGCATAATCCATGTATTTGCTATAAAAATATTAAGGGATCCCTTAATGCAGAGGCGCTATTATAATAGCGCCTCTGATATGGAATACCCTATAAATGGTATATTATTAAATTCTTTTAATCGAAACCTGTTTCGATTAATCCAGGTAATCTATTGTCGGTTCGCCAATAATTTTGCGAAGCGTATTTTTCAACACTGTATGCTGAATGAATAAATCGTGTTCCGGTACGCGATCCGGTGAATGCATGGGGCTCTTGAAGTAGAAAGATAGCCAATCCTGGATACCGGAGAAACCACAACGTAGAGACAGGTCTGCAAATAATACCAGGTCCAGACATAAAGGTGCAGCCAGAATAGAGTCACGACAAAGAAAATCTACTTTCAATTGCATCGGATAATCCAACCATCCTTTAATATCAATGTTATCCCATCCTTCTTTGTTGTCTTTGCGGGGTGGATAGTAGTTGATACGTACTTTATGGTAGACGCTTCCGTATAATTCAGGATATACATCCGGTTGCAGGATGGTATCGATAACAGACAGTTTACTAACTTCTTTTGTTTTGAATGAACCCGGATCGTCCAGTACTTCGCCGTCGCGGTTACCCAGAATGTTTGTAGAGAACCATCCTTCCAGTCCTAACATACGGGTTTTAAGCATTGGAGCCAATACGGTTTTCAACATGGTTTGTCCTGTTTTGTAGTCTTTGCCACAGATAGGAACCTGTTTTTGTGCAGCCAGTTCCCACATGGCAGGAATATCCACACATAAATTAGGTGCTCCCATGATATAAGGACATCCTTCTGCAATAGAAGCATATGCATAACACATACTGGGTGAAATCACTTCTGTATTGTTATCTTTCATAGCCTGTTCAAAAGCAGCCAGGCTTTCATGCTCTGCGCTCATCGGAATATAGACTTCCGTACTGGCAGCCCACATGATTACAATGCGATCACAGTTGTTTGCTGCTTTAAAATTACGGATGTCTTCACGGATTTGTTCAGTTAGCTCCCAACGTGTTGCAGCATTTTTCACGTGTGTACCGTGCAGGCGTTTTACGAAATTCTGGTCGAAAGCAGCTTTCATAGGCTGGATAGCTTCCAGTTCGTCTTTTACGACTTCAATGTCTTTATCATTCAGAACTTCAGCATGTTTTGTGGCTTCATAGATATTTTCTTCAAATATATCCCACCCGCCAAAAACCAAATCATCCAGGTTGGCCAAAGGTACTACATCTTTGATTTTAGGGAAGCGGTTTTCATTTCGTTTTCCTAAACGTATTGTAGCAAGCTGGATTAAAGAACCTATCGGGGTTCCTTTTCCTTTACGGACAGCCAGCGTACCTGCAATAAAAGTAGAGGCTACAGCACCTCCAATTCCCACAACGAGAATGCCAAGTTTTCCCTTGGCCTCTTTTACTTCAATTTTCTCCATGTTTACTTTATTATTCAAAAGATAATTCGCAAAAGTACATTTTTATATTGAATTATTTGGATAATAACCTTTAATAAATCCATGTGTTTTTTACATTTGAATCCTATTTCTTAACAAAATGCTATTTTATTTACCGGCTATAGCGTTGGGGATAGCGGAAAATAATGGCTAAAATTGCTCCTATGCAGAGTAAGTAGGGATAGTAAAGGTATTGCATAATAGTGATAGGAGAGACCATACCTAAACCGGAAGCCATCAGTAGTTGAGCTCCGTAGGGAATTATTCCCTGTACTACACAGGAAAAAGTATCCAGAATACTGGCGCTTTTGCGTGGATCTACATTGTATTTATCGGCAATATCTTTGGCAATAGGTCCTGACATAATCAGAGCAATCGTATTATTGGCTGTACATACATCAGCAAAACTTACCAAAGCGGCAATACTGCCTTCTGCTCCCCGGGCACTACGGATACGGGAAGTGAGTTTTTCAATAATCCAGTCAATGCCACCATTGAAACGAATCATTTCCAGTACACCTCCGGCCAGTAAAGTGACGATAATCAATTCTCCCATATTGGTCATACCTTCTCCCATAGCACCAGTCCATCCCCAAATATCGAAACTGTTTGTATATAGACCGGTGATTCCTGTCAGGAGGATTCCTATAAATAAAACAACCATTACGTTCACTCCACAGATGGCTGTAATAAGTACGATTAAATAAGGTATTACTTTTATCCATTCTATAGGACCGGCTTCATAGGCTGTATGATTTCCCATTCCCATCCATAAATAGAGTATGCCTGTAATAAGTGCAACAGGCCATATAATCCGGATATTGACTTTAAATTTATCAGACATTTTACAGCCTTGTGTGCGGGTCGCTACAATGGTTGTATCTGAAATAAAGGAGAGATTGTCGCCAAACATCGCACCTCCTACGGTAGCTCCCAGCATTAATCCTTCAGCTATATGCGTACGGCTGGCAATTCCGGCAGCAACAGGTGCCAGGGCTACAATGGTTCCAACAGATGTTCCGACTGAAATGGAAATAAAGCAGGCTGCCAGAAAAATACCAGCCACTAATAAATTGGGGGGGAGGAGGGAGAGAGCCAGATTTACGGTAGATTCTACTGCTCCCATCGCTGTGGCTGTCTGTGCAAAAGCACCGGCAAGAATAAAGATGAGTACCATTAACATGATATTGGTATTTGCAGCTCCTCTGCAAAATTGTTCTACCCGGTTACTTAACCTGCCTCCTTTGGAAATAGCAATAGCTACAATAGATGTTAAGACAAATGCAACAGTAATAGGCATTTTATAAAAATCGCCGGCTATAACCGACACACATACGTAAGATACTAAAAAAACTCCTAACGGCAGTAAAGCCCATGGGTTAGGAGTGTGATTTAAAGGTGATTTCATTTACAACTTAATTCAAATCGGGGTTTTTAGGAAATTGTGTCCAGGTTTTGTATTTGCTACCTAAATTTTCTAAAGACTCTTTCCAGAACATTTCATCATTCGCATGAAGTATATTTTCTGTTGTCACGGATTTACTAACCAGCCATGAGTTATTTTCTATTTCAGCTTTCAATTGTCCGGGTGTCCAGCCGGAATATCCCAGGAAGAATTTAACGTGCTTTTCTACAGGTAATCCATTCGTTATGTACTTTTTAAGTATTTCAAACTCTCCATCAAAATAAAGATGTTCTGATAATTGCATAGCACCGGTTATCACTTCCGTATCTAATGTATGAATGAAAAATAGCCTGTTCGAGTTAACCGGTCCTCCCAGGAAAATAGGAATATCCGGCAAAGTTTCCAGTCCGGCAAAAATCATTCAGATAAAGATCTGTTTTTTTATTCAGCACGAATCCCATTGAGCCTTCTTTATTATGTTCCACTAATAACACAACAGCCCGCTGGAAATAAATATCTTTCATAAATGGTTTAGATATTAGAATTCCACCTTTGCTTGGAAGTATATCATTGTGTTGAATAGCGAATATATTAAAGTTAGTACTCATTCTACATGCCAAAATGTTGGTTAATTAATGGACAATATATGCTTTTTTTCAGAATAACAAAAAAATCCGGTTAATTATTTCTCTTGGGTTTCTGAAAATTAATTGCCGGCTAAAGGATATTCTTCATTAAAAAGTGTTAGTCTTTCTTCCAGCAATTTATACTGGTTATCTTTAATGAATGAAGTACAGGCGCGTAATCCTTCCTGATTACTTCCGGTAGTAGAAAGTGAAATGGCACTCACTCCATAATAAATTAAAGCTTCCATTAATTCTCCTCCTGTCATGCCCGGATAGGCAATTGTAAAATAAAATCCATCAGCAATGGGTTCGTCCAAATCATGGTCATATACAATCCGGAACCCGTGCCGGATAAAAATCTCTTTTAACCGGTGGGCGCGTTTACCATATTCTTTGACTTCTGAGATAAAATCAAATTTTCCGTCGGCTGCTGCTTTAAACATTGCAGCTAATGCTACCTGTGCCGAGTGACCGGCTCCTGCCGATAGTGCATATAATACACGATGGATATATATGGTACCGAATGTACCTCCTCCATATCTCCGGGTCAGACCGGGATAGGAACGATGATATAATATATCTGACATAACCGTGACACCAATCCGTTGTCCTGCATAACTAAACGCTTTGGAGCCGGATATTTGCAGAATATAAAGATCTGTGTAGCGTGCTACTGTTGGTTGGAAAGGGGATTCGAATGGCTTACCCAATTCTTTCCGGAAATCCATCGCAAAGTATGCCAAATCTTCGATCACGATGGTATCATACTGATTTGCTAACGTTCCTATTATTTTCAGTTCCTCTTCGGTCAGACAAAACCAGGCTGGGTTATTAGGGTTGGAATAAATTAAAGCCGCTATCCGGCCTGTTTTAAGATAACTTTCTAATTTAGCCTGGAGTTTTTCTCCCCGGTATTCATATACATCAAAGGATTCATACCGGTATCCTAATACCACAAGTTGCTGTTTTTGTACAGGGAACCCAGGGTCAATAAACAGGATGGTATCTTTGTCGGGATTGCATTGCCCGCTGGTTAGAAAAGAGGCAAATGTACCCTGCATGGACCCGATAACCGGGACACAGCTTTCCGGTGATATATCAATATCCATAAAGGCTTTAACAAAACGAGCTGTTTCTTTTTTAAGTTCCGGCGTACCATTGATATTAGGATAAATGGATGCCACTCCTTTTTGTAACGCATCAATCTCAGCATCAATACCCACCTGAGCCGCTTTAAGCCCAGAAACTCCCATCTCCATATGGATGAATTCAGTTCCGGTCATTTCTTCCAGTTCAGAAGCAATAGCCACTACCTCACGGATGGTAGCCTTCCCAAAGTCCGGCAAATTATATTTTTCAATTACCGAACGAACCGTTGCGCGGTCTACTGGTGTATTTTTCATATTTGTATCTTTCATTATATCAGGCAAAAGTAAAAAAATAATCATATTTCTTTCATCTTTTTTTCTAAAACCCTTGCAAATTCAATAAAAGGACTCTATCTTTGCATCGCATTTCAGAGGAAATACACGGCGAAGTAATCGCAAAAACAGAATGGTGTGGTAGTTCAGCTGGTTAGAATACCTGCCTGTCACGCAGGGGGTCGCGGGTTCGAGTCCCGTCCATACCGCTGGAAAGGTTGATACTTTATAAAGTGTCAACCTTTTTTGTTTTATCATAACTTTACACCGGCATGCTTTTTTGCTTTTTAGTTAAAAAGCATGCCGGACAGAGAAGATATATTAGAACGTATCCGTCAGATAAAACGAAATGTTTTACCTAACGACAGAGTGATATTGTTCGGCTCACAGGCAAGAGGAGATGCAAACGAATATTCCGACTGGGATTTATTAATTATTTTAGATAAAATGGAAAAAGAACCGGATGATTTTGACAAATACGCATATCCATTTATAGAATTAGGTTGGGAAATTAATCAGGTAATTATCCCTCTGATCTATACTCGCCCACAATGGGAGATAAATCATCCCTCCATATTTCGTAAAA
>JAJBTP010000007.1:0-901 GCA_020860805.1 Tannerellaceae bacterium
TGGGCTAAGAGTCTATTACGTAGTTGGGTGCACCAGCACCTCTTTGTTGATAATAGCTCTTGGTTCCCACGCCATTTTCACATTTCCCTGGTTTTATAGTATGGATTTGCATGGATAGGCGAATGTTAATTGTTCTGTATTGATAAAAGTGTGGGACTCTTGTATAGGGCATGAGGTTTTTTATTTACATTTGAGGCATTAATAAAACAGAGATATATGGGGCGTATACCGGATTTTAAGAACCTGGAGTTCAGGGATACATCATTTGCGGATTTGATGAATAAGCGTATTTATAATGTCTTGCTTATTGCTTCCAAATATGATGCTTTTATGTTAGAAGATGACGGACGTGTGGATGAGCAGATATTTAATGAATATACCGCTCTGAGTTTACGCTATCCTCCACGTTTTACACAGGTTACCACACAGGAAGAAGCACTGAAAGAATTACAGGATCGTAATTTTGAATTGATTATTTGTATGCCTAATATGGACGACCGTGATATTTTTAGCGCTGCAAAAGAGATAAAAATTCATTATCCTTCTATTCCGATAGTTGTATTAACTCCTTTTTCCAAAGAAGTAACAAAGCGGGTTGCTGACGAGGATTTGAGTGCCATTGATTATGTGTTCAGCTGGTTAGGTAACTCCGATTTATTTCTGGCCATTATTAAGTTGATCGAAGATAAAATGAATGCTGAAGATGATATTGAAAGTGTCGGTGTTCAGATTATCCTGTTAGTGGAGGATTCGATCCGTTTTTATTCGTCGGCCTTACCTCATTTATATAAATTTGTTCTGGAACAAAGTCAGGAATTTTCGAAGGAGGCTTTGAATGATCACCAGCGTACGTTGCGTATGCGTGGGCGGCCTAAGATAAAACTGGCACGTACCTATGAGG
>JAJBTP010000007.1:911-8748 GCA_020860805.1 Tannerellaceae bacterium
ATATTATGCTGGGGATTATTTCGGATATGAGTTTTCAGCATAATGGGATAAAAGATCAATGTGCCGGTTATAAATTCGGACAATATGTGCGTAAAACCGGATTGATAATTCCATTTGTACTGGAATCATCCGAATCTGCGAATGTGATATATGCAAAGGAACTGAATGCTTCTTTTATTGATAAGAATTCAAAGAGTTATCCGCAGGATTTGAGAAAGAAAATCATGGAACGTTTTGGTTTTGGTGATTTTGTTATTCTTAATCCACATACCAAAGAGGAGATTATGCGGATCAAAGATTTGAAAGATTTACAAAGAAAAGTATTTGATATTCCGGATGATTCGCTGGTGTACCATCTTTCACGGAATCATTTTTCACGTTTCTTTTATTCCCGTGCGATGTTTCCTCCTGCCGAGATTCTGAAACAGGTAGATGTGAGTGATTATACGGATATGGATGAAGCCCGTAAACTGATATTTGACCTGATTGTGGAATACCGGCGGATGAAGAATACGGGGGTTGTGGCTGTATATCAGAAAGAACGGTTTGATGAATACAGTAACTTTGCGCGTATCGGAAATGGTTCGCTGGGAGGCAAAGGGAGAGGTCTTGCTTTTATCGGTGCTATGGTAAAAAGAAACCGGGAGTTGAATAAAGAAAATTTTCTGGTGACTATTCCTAAAACTGTTGTTATATCTACCGATATCTTCGATGAGTTTATGGAAACCAACGACCTTTACCCGATTGCTTTAATGGATACGGAAGACAGTGGTATCCTCCGTTATTTTTTACACGCTTCTTTGCCTTCGTCGCTTATTGAAGATTTGATGGCCTTTTTCGAAGTGGTAAAAGGCCCGTTGGCTATCCGGTCTTCCAGTTTGCTGGAGGATTCACATTATCAGCCATTTGCCGGTATTTATTCAACCTATATGGTGCCTAAAGTAGAGGATAAATACGAAATGCTGAGAATGGTGAGTGATGCTATCAAAGCAGTATATGCTTCTGTATTTTATAAAGATAGCAAGGCTTATATGACGGCTACATCCAATCTGATAGATCAGGAAAAAATGGCAATCGTTTTGCAGGAAGTAGTCGGTTCGCCGTATGGAACTCATTTTTACCCGACTATATCCGGTGTAGCCCGCTCGCTAAATTTTTATCCGATAGGCAATGAAAAGGCAGAAGATGGAATTGCTAATATTGCTTTGGGATTAGGAAAGTACATCGTTGACGGAGGGCTAACCTTGCGTTTCTCACCAAGACATCCACACAATATCCTCCAGATGAGTACTATGGATTTTGCGTTGCGTGAAACACAAACCCGTTATTATGCGCTGGATTTGGAAAACCAGACGGAACAGTTCTCGGTTGATGATTCTTTTAACCTGTTAAGGTTAGGATTGAAAGAGGCTGAGGCAGAAGGGTCTTTGAAATTTATCGTATCTACCTTCGACCCCTATGACCAGATTATACGGGATGGGTATTATCCGGGTGGCCGCAAAATTATATCTTTTGTCAATATCCTTCAGCACGAAGTCTTTCCATTAGCCCAGACCTTGGATCAGCTGTTGCAGATAGGCCAGAATGAAATGGCACGTCCGGTAGAGATTGAGTTTGCAGTTAATATCCATCCGGATAATCCAAAGATGGCG
The DNA here is from genome assembly GCA_020860805.1 of Tannerellaceae bacterium. Taxonomy (GTDB): domain Bacteria; phylum Bacteroidota; class Bacteroidia; order Bacteroidales; family Tannerellaceae; genus UBA4116. The sequence continues at coordinate 2,564 of JAJBTP010000007.1, forward strand.
ACTTTTTATATTTTGCAGATTCGCCCGATTGTGGATAATAAAGAAGTTATGGATGAAGACCTGACACAGGTAGAACAAAAAGATGCGATTCTTCTTTCAGATAGTGTATTAGGACATGGAATCGTCTCGGATGTACATGATATTTTATATGTGAAATCCGGAGCTTTTAATTCTTCCCATAACCAACTTATTGCCTATGAAATAGAGAAGATAAACCGTCAGTTTACCGAAATAACTGCTAATTATGCGCTTGTAGGTCCCGGTCGTTGGGGGAGTAGTGACCATTGGTTAGGTATCCCTGTAAAGTGGCCTCATATCAGTAATGCGCGTGTAATTGTAGAATGTGGTCTGGAAAATTACCGTATAGATCCAAGCCAGGGAACACATTTTTTTCAGAATCTCACCTCCTTCGGTGTAGGATATTTTACGATTAACCCCTTTAAAAATGATGGCTGGTTTGATGAAGCCTATTTAAACTCTTTACCTGCGGTCCAGGAAACCGAATATTTGCGGCATGTCCGGTTTGAAAAGCCGGTTATTATCAAAATGGATGGAAAGAAAAGTTTGGGAGTAGTCTTAAAACCTGAAGAATAAATGTAAGAAATGCCCCAACATTTACGTATGGGGCATCTCTTTTTTATCTTTTACTTCTTCAAAAAGTCTTCCGGGAATCTTACTTCGTTTATAATTTGATCACCTTTTAACCGGATCCAGGTCCTGAATCCGGGTTTGTTTTCTGTCAGCTCGATTACCCGTGCTCCGTTTCCATCCGGTAAATTATTATATACGGTATCTCCTCCTGTATACCGCCCGTAAGCTAATAAGATACCTTTCCAGTTTACTACATAGTCACAGTCATGATCGTGTCCTACAAACATTCCCAGTATGCCCCCTTTTTCCTTCATCGAGGCAAATAAGCCTGAGTTTAGTTCAGGTGCACAGGCTTTTTCTTTGCGGGTTCCTATCAGAATAGCGTTTTCATCGGATGCAGCCTGGTTGTATTCCGGTAGAGGAATATGGAAAAAAGCAAGGGAAGGGATAGGAGTGCCTCCATTTGATTCGGTGTATTTCCGGCTATTATCCCGGTACTATTGTATCTGGTCAAATTTGATGTAATCGTATCCTTTTATTCCTTCGATGGTAGAGTAGGCGTGTGAGTCAAAAACGTATAGAATAAATGCCTCTTTGTTGGTACCGGCAGCATATAAAGGCAGGATGAAATTACTAACGCCAGAAAGACCTGCTACCGTAGACGTATAGTTACAAGGAATATCTTTGGTAACATCGAATAGTTCTTTTCGTGTCAGTTTGTGTTCATCATCATGATTACCGAATGTAATAGCGAAGGGAGTTTTATATTGTGACACTGTTTCCAGCACACGACGCATCCCCATAGAGGCATCTCCACCGTAAATGATATCCCCGGTAAAAATAACCAGGTCAGGCGTTTCTTTTGCCAAAACTTCTTTTATTCTTTCCAACGCAACATCCGAACGGCTATCTCCGTGGATATAATGGACATCCGTAAACTGTACAATTTTAAAATGCCCGTCCCTGTTAAACTTTAAAGGTGTGTTTTGTGCGTACCCTGTCATAGATAGTAATAATCCGATTAGAATAATAATAGATTTGTTCATGGTAACTAAAAATTTGTATTGTGTTTTTTATTAAAGCCATTTTTTCAGAAACTCTTCAGCCTGAGCCAATGTTTCCGGTTTCCCTATATCCATTAATTGTAAGTTATCAGCAGCATATGCCTGAATCGTAGCTTTAGCACAAACCGCCAGATAGAAATTGATGATAGAAAATTTACCGGTCCACTCTTCCATCCATTCAAAGATTTGGGGAGACATGACGTGAATACCTCCAAAAGCATATTCGCTGTATTTCTCGGGGTCGAAATCCGGGTAATGCGATTTTACTTCACCTGTTTCCCGGTTTCTCCATCCACATAATTCGTTCTCTTTATTGAATAACAGATAGCGCGAGGTTTCTCTTTTATTCACCAGTAAAGTGGCCAACGCATTGGTATTTATATGCTGTTGATATATCTCTTTTAAGTCAACATTTGAAAGAATATCTGTATTATGTACCAGGAAGGGTTCATTGCCCTGCAGAAATTGTGCAGCCAGTTTTATCCCGCCACCGGTATCCAGGAGATAATTTCGCTCGTCTGAAATCTGAATGTTTACTCCAAACTGATTATTTACTTCAATGAAATCAATAATCTGATCAGCCAGATGGTGTACATTAATAATAATATCCGTGAAACCGGCTGTCTTTAATTTCCGTATGACATGCCCGAGCATAGGTTCTCCATTAACAGGAATAAGTGCTTTAGGAGTAGTGTCGGTTAGAGGTTTTAGCCGGTTACCTAAACCGGCTGCAAAAATCATCGCTTTCATACAATAGAGTTAAATAGTTCGGTAATGTTTTGTTCGCGGTGAATTAGTTTGATATCCACGTTTTTATATGTATTATGTAGGTGTTCAGCCAGCTGTTGAGCCGAGTAGACAGAGCGGTGCTGTCCTCCTGTACATCCGAAACCAACCGTAAGGTGGGTAAAATCTCTTTCCAGATAACGATTGACGGAGGATTCTATTAACTGGTAGACTTGCGTCAGGAAAGTAGTAATCTCACCATCTTCTTCCAGAAATTGAATCACCTCTTTGTCCCGGCCTGTTAAAGACTTATACTTTTCGTATCTGCCCGGATTATGGATGGCCCGGCAATCAAAGATAAACCCACCTCCGTTTCCGGAAGTATCTTCCGGAAGCCCCTTTTTATAGGAGAAACTATATATCGTTATCGTTAGCATATGTCTTATTTGTTCGGATTGAAATCAATTTCAGTTAGTTGGGAAAGTATGGCATGCAGATATTCCGGACCCGGAAAATTAGTATGCAAAAGCTCCTTAAGATTAGCCAGGGCAAAAGGAATGCTTTGAATAAAATGGCTCTTTTTCTCAAATAACCCCCGGAATCCGTAGGCTCCTAATACTTGTAAGGTTCTGAATAAAACGAATAACCGGAGTTGCTTTTTGAATTCCTCACTGTTAACAGGTGTATGATGCCGGAGTTCCTGTAAATAGGACTCAATTAATTCTTCCCGCAGGTTCTCCGGGAAATTGGCTTTCGCCTGCCATAAGAAAGAAGCCAGATCATAATAGACAGGTCCTTTACGCCCTCCCTGGAAATCGATCAGAAACAGTTCATTTTCTTTGATCATTATATTACGGGATTGGAAATCGCGATACATAAACGTATCAAATGAATCCTGCAATAACATTTCACCCAGTTTCCCGAAGTCATCTTCCAGCTTATCTTCCTGAAACTCTACTCCACTAATTTTCAGGAAATAGTATTTAAAGTAATTCAAGTCCCAGAAAACAGAACGTTGATTGAATGCCGGTTGTGGATAGCATTGGCTATAATCCAATCCCTTACACCCTGCAAACTGGATAGCCGGGAGAAGTTTTATAGCTTTATGAAGAAGTTCTTTTTCAGAAACGGTAAAGGTATCGGTATTTCGTCCGTGGCTGATTTCATCAAACAGTATACCATCCCCTAAGTCTTCCTGTAAATAGAATTGTTTGTCCGGAGAATAATTATACACCTCAGGGACAGGCAATCCGTTTTGTTTGAAAAAAGAAGAAAGATAAATAAAGGCATTATTTTCCTCACAGGAAGTTCCATGTACACCTATAACCGTAGGATTACCGTACAAACGGAAGTACTTCCTGTTAGAGCCTGCAGCTGAAAGAAGTTCTGTTTTTACAGGAATAGAGCCGGTTAGAGTATGGTACAAATTATTTATCTCTTCTGGTATCATTCTATTAAAGTATTCACAATGCAGCTACGAAGGTAAGGTTAAATTGATAATTCGCAATTGACAATTAATAATTTTTCTCTTTTCCCGTTTTCCGGAACAGGTAGAGTGAGAGAAAAAGGAAAGGGCTATGCCTTATAAGTGGCATAACCCTTTCAAAAGATGATTATTAATATTTTAGCAATTAATTGACAATCGTATGTTGCAAATTAATTAAAGTACGCCCTGAGCCATCATCGCTTTGGCTACTTTCATAAAGCCTGCAATGTTAGCACCTTTTACATAGTTAACAGAGCCGTTAGCCTCTTTTCCGTATTTTACCCACTGTTCGTGGATAGACTTCATAATGCTTTTTAGTTTTTCATCCACTTCTTCGCTTGTCCAGCTTAATTTCATAGCATTCTGAGTCATTTCCAGACCTGAAACAGATACTCCACCGGCGTTTGCTGCTTTACCCGGAGCATACAAAATATTAGCTTCAAGGAATGCGTCGATAGCTTCCGGAGTTGAAGGCATGTTAGCACCTTCCGAAACAGCGATACAACCGTTGGCTAATAATGTTTTTGCATCGTCGCCGTTCAATTCATTTTGTGTGGCACTTGGTAATGCGATATCACATTTTTCAGCCCATGGACGTCCGCCTTCTACATATTTACAGTTATATTTATCCGCATATTCTTTGATACGTCCGCGATACAGGTTTTTCAATTCCATTATGTAAGCCAGCTTTTCGCTGTCAATACCTTCCGGATCATAGATATAACCATTCGAGTCAGACATGGTTACTACTTTAGCTCCCAGGCTGATTAGTTTTTCAGTTGTATATTGTGCTACGTTTCCTGAACCGGATACGGTAACTACTTTTCCTTTGATATCAATGTTACGGGTTTTCAGCATTCCCAAAAGGAAATATACATTTCCATACCCTGTTGCTTCCGGACGGATTAATGAACCACCGAATTCAATTCCTTTACCTGTGAAAGTTCCGGTATTTTCGCGAGCCATTTTTTTATACATTCCATACATGTAAGCAACTTCACGTCCGCCTACACCAATGTCACCCGCAGGAACATCTGTATCCGGGCCGATGTGGCGCCATAATTCCATGATAAATGCCTGGCAGAAACGCATGATTTCAGCATTGGATTTACCTTTTGGGTTGAAGTCTGAACCACCTTTACCACCACCCATCGGAAGTGTAGTCAGTGAGTTTTTGAAAGTCTGTTCGAAAGCCAGGAATTTAAGAATTGACTGGTTTACTGAAGCGTGGAAACGCATCCCTCCCTTATATGGGCCAATCGCGTTATTATGTTGTACACGGTAAGCCATGTTCGTATGTACCTGTCCTTTATCATCTGTCCATGTTACACGGAAAGAGAAAATACGATCCGGAATACAAAGACGTTCAATCAGGTTCGCTTTTTCGAATTCAGGATGTTCATTGTAAACTTCTTCAATAGATCCTAATACTTCAGCCACAGCCTGATGATATTCAGGTTCGTTGGGAAATCTTCTTTTTAAACCGTCTAAAACTTCGTTAGCTTTCATTGATTTTATTATTTAGAATGTTATAAAATATTATACCAGATTGTTACACAGGTTCCGCAACCTATTTGTGCGCTGCAAAGGTAAGTGAATTTTTAAACTGTCCAAATAATTGAAAGTAAAAATATGAAAAAAATATCCTTTTGATACTTAAATCGAATAAAACTTACTAAATGCTACTCGTTTCGGCGTTTGATATTCTTGTATACCGGAATGAAAACAATAACGCCCGAGGCGATGATGGAGAAAATAACCCTAAAGTCTATTTTTACACTTGAAGTCAGAAGCATATAACATAAGAATACCCATAGTAAAATGATGCACCCAATCTGGGTGTTTGATAGATTACGTCTTGCCATTATGTAAAAAGATTAGAATTAGAAAAGTCTTCCTCCCAGGAACAGTCCATATAACAAAAGAATGATTAATACGATGAAAAGTATTATACGGGCAGGAAAAGAGAGGTTTTTAATGAATGGAACCCGGTTCATCCAGCTTTGTCCCTCATAGCCATCTTGCAGGGTAGCATATTCGCCGGGCACTTCGTAACCCCCTTCCTGCATAATACGCATCGCTTCCGGAACATCTCCTTCCAGTATTTCTACCCGTGCACCGCCTACATCCAGATGACTTAGCAGTTGGGCCGTTTGCTCATTCCGCAAATAACATTCAATCCCTTCCGACTCCAAAAGTGCCATGAGTGTATAAGCTTCGGCCGGATATTGGAAACGGGCAATTTCAACCATTTTTTCAGCGTTTTTCATACTAATAGACTGTTTGATTTTTTATTGATCTATTTCAAAGATATAAAT
>JAJBTP010000464.1 GCA_020860805.1 Tannerellaceae bacterium
ATACAACCACTCTTCCGGGAATAGATATACAGGAAATCCGGATAGAAGCCAATTCCGGTATGCGCACGTCGGTTAATTTACCAGACGGTACGTTGGTATATTTGAATTCGGGTACGGTTATTACCTATGAATTACCTTTCCGGAAAGAACGGAAAATCCGGATAACCGGTGAAGCCTTTTTCCAGGTGCAGAAAGATACGGAGAAACCTTTTATAGTAACCTCCCTACAGGGAGATTTGGATATCCGGGTAACAGGTACGGAATTTAATGTGCAGGCCTTTGAAGAGGATGATATACAAACAGTAACCCTGGTATCAGGAAGTGTGGAACTGGGATATCAATCCAATGGTTCTACTTCCGTAAGAACATTACGTCCGGCTGAGAAAGCCATACTGGATACCCGGAACGGAACACTGGAAGTCCGGAGCGTGCAGGTAGAAAATGAAATAGCGTGGAAAGACGGACGCATTATCTTTAAAGAAACTCCTCTGCCCGAAGTTCTCAAAAAACTATCCTATTATTACAATGTAAAGTTTGAGGTAAAAGATGATATAATCAATAGCTATAGTTTTACCGGTACGTTTGACAATCGCCAGTTGGCACAGGTTCTGGAGTATCTGAAAATATCTTCCCATATTAACTTTACAATAGAACCTCCTGGGGAGGATGATAGTAATGGTAAGAAATACGCTACAGTTGTATTATGGAAATAACAGATGTTTAACTTTAAATAAAATGCCTATGACAAACACAAAAAACTAACCACCGGACAAATGATAAAAAACATACAGGAAAACATTGACCGTGCTTTCCCGTATGAAACATCATCCGTTCATTTTTACGCGAACTACAAAATTTGTTTTTTATCTTAAATCGTAACAAAAATATGAGGAACTTACATGCTATCCAACTGATTTGCATTAATTCTGCAAAAAAATCTGTTGGGACAAAAAACAATTAGGATTATGAAGCTAACCTTAGGATTGTTCTGCCTGTCTATTCATTTTGCCTTTGCCCTCAATACCTATGCGCAATCTACCTCTATCACACTGGATGTAGTAGCCTGTCCTATTGCTGAGGTATTGGATATCATAGAAAAGGAAACAGAGTTTCAATTCTTTTACAACAGTAAAGTTGTAAATGTGAAGGAGACCGTTTCAGTGAAAGCAAAAAGCGAGAATGTCATTACTGTGTTGGACCGGATATTTGATAATTCGGAGATTCAATACCGGATTATAGACAAAGATATCATTCTGACTGTTGCTGAAAGAACAGCTAAAACCCAACAAACAAAATCCGTCAGGGGGGGGTAATAACCGATGCATACGGAGACCCTGTGATTGGAGCAAACGTGTTGGAAAAAGGAACTTTAAACGGCACTATTACAGATGTAGATGGTAATTTCAGTTTACAGGTGCCCGAAAGTGCTGTCCTGCAAATAACATATATCGGGTATCTCACGCAGGAAATCCCGGTAAATAACCGGTCGAACTTTACGGTTCAACTGGTAGAAGATACACAGAAACTGGAAGAAGTGGTCATTGTAGGATATGGTACACAGAGGAAAGTAAACCTGACAGGTTCCATTGCATCCGTGAAGACGGACGAAATTAATAATATACCCTCTTCCAACCTCTCCAACTCACTGGCAGGACGTGCACCGGGTGTAACTATCACCACCACTTCCGGTCTGGCAGGAGGTTCTTCCCAGATACGGATGCGGGGTAGTTTCGGTGAACCTTTATTCGTAATTAATAATGTAATCCGGGATAAAGCTGTCTTTGATGCCCTGGATCCGAATGAAGTAGAAAATATTAGTTTCCTGAAAGATGCTGCCAGTGCCTCTATTTACGGCTCACGGGCAGGGAATGGGGTGGTATTGGTTACTACTAAAAATGGTAGAGTACAGAAACCTGAATTCCAGTATAAAGGTTCAGTCAGTACTTCCAGAACTACCCGTCCGGTACAAAGTTACTCCGCTACCGACGAATTGATTTGGGCAAACCGGGTAGCAGCCACACTGGGGCAACCCCAGGTATATGACCCGAACGGTGAAGTATTTGAATATTTCAAAGATAAAAGTTATGATGTCAATGATTATGTATGGCGCAATCCATCCTCTACCCAGCATAACCTGAGTGTAAACGGAGGGAATGAGCGTATCTCATACTTTATGCTGGTAGGTTATCACGATGAAAATGGTTCTTATAAAAACCTGGATTACCAGAAATATAATTTCCGTTCGGATATCACTGCTCACATATCCAATCGTTTCAAAGTGAATTTTAACCTCAGTGGTAACCAGCGGAATTATAACCGTTTCTACTGGCCCTATGATAAGATGGACGATTTTAATGTGCCTGATTTTTACCGGAGCACTTTTGACTGGACGCGTTTATATCCTTTCTATGTGGATGATAATGGAAACCCGGTGAACGAACGCAATGACAATCCGGTATTATATGGTTCATTCCACCCGGTAGAAATGGTGTTAGGAAACCGGTATCAGAAAGAAACCCGCCGGACCCTGGACGGACAGGTCCGGTTTGACCTGGATTTAGGACAATTCGTGGATGGTTTAAGTACCAGTTTTCTGGGCCAGTACACCGGATATGACAGAAATTTAAAAGCCTTTATTACCCACAATAAGAGTTATCGCTTTAAAAGTGCCAGTGGAACTAATCCGTATGTTCCCGGTCCAATCGACCCTACCGATATGATTGTTCATAATCTGAGCTCTACGTATGAAGGTATCAAAGAAGAAATGGATATGGATAAGTTTTATCAGATCAACTGGTTCCTGCGGTATGATAAAACATTTGGAAAACATGCGGTATCTGCCTTATTGGTATATGAACAGTCAGAATCATCCGGAAAGTTTATTGAAGGAAAAGCCGAAGATTTGTTAACCCCTTCGCTTGACCAGATTTATGTTACGTCTAACGATACTCAGCGCCGTTGGTTTGATGGAAAGGAATGGCAAAAAGCATCCCAATCCGTAGTAGGCCGTTTCAATTATACCTATGCGGATAAATACATTGCCGAATTCTCGTTCCGGGAAGACGGTAATTCCAGATTTGGGCCGGGCTACCGTTGGGGATTTTTTCCGTCCGGTTCGTTGGCCTGGCGCATTTCGGAAGAAAAATTCATGCAGAAGATAGACTGGCTGTCTAACCTGAAAGTAAGAGGTTCGTATGGAACAACCGGAGACGACCTGACGTGGGAAGGTGAAGACAAAATAGAATATTTTCTCTGGCGCTCCTCATATGGAAACAGTGAGGCCAAATATGCCTTTGGAGATAATCTGCATAAAACCATTTTACTGAATGGAATTGCGAACCCGTATCTTACCTGGGCAAAGCTGGAAGTATTTGATATCGGGGTTGATTTTGGTCTGTTCGGGCATCGCCTGACGGGTGAGTTTGACTATTTTGTAAAAACAAAAAGTGATATCCTGAAAGACCGGAATAAAGAAGTACCCAGTACCTATGGTGCTAAACTGAATGAAGAGAATTACGCTAAACAACGCTGGCATGGTTCGGAATTCTCACTTCGCTGGACGGATACATATAATAAACTAAATTACAGTGTCTATGCCAATATGGGCTATGTAAAAGATAAATGGCTGGTAATGGACGAGGAAGAAGGATTGAAAGAGTGGCAGAGTGCCATTGGGTGTCCTTATAAACGCCTCGAAGGCTACATTGCCAAAGGTATTATCCGTACCCAGGAACAACTGGATGCCCTACCGGACGGATTTACCCAGTTCGGACGTAAACCGGTTTTAGGTACTATCCTGTTTGAAGATATCCGGGGCGAAGGATTCTCGGAAGGAGCAGATGGTAAGATAGACGAAAATGATAAAACCTTTTTATCGGATAAAGGAACCCCACGTATAAATTATGGGTTTGGATTTAACCTGGAATGGAAAGGTATTTCATTAGATGCTCATTTCTAGGGTGTCGGTGCTTATGACCGGATGATTGCTACCAATAATGGAGATGGTGTTTTCCAGGTTGGCGATAAACCCTATTTTGAATTGTGGACAGGAGATGTCTGGACGCCGGAAAATCCGGGAGCTAAATATCCCCGGGTAAGCGGAGCATGGGATGACCCTGAATACGGAGGACAAGGTAGTTCCTTCTGGATTCGTAACGGAGCCTTCCTGCGGCTGAAGAGTCTAAATATTGCGTATGCATTGCCTTCTGTATGGTATGCTAAAGTAGGACTTAAAAAAGTTCAGGTGTTTTTTAATGCAACGAATTTATTCTGTATTTCAGGTATAGACGAAATGGACCCGGAACAGAAAACGCTGGATTCCTATCCATTGATGAAAACCTTTACAGGAGGATTGAGTATAAACTTTTAAAACCGGAGAGTCATGAAAAAACTATTTACCAATATAATAGCCTTTATTTTCCTGTTATCGGGCTGTAATGTCCTGGATATTGATGATCTGAAAAACTATAGTGACGATATATGGGATGATGAGGTCTTAACATCTGCTTATCTGTCCAATCTGTATGCCTATGCATTTGAGAGGTGGCTTTCAACTGCCGAAAAACCGGAAGGATATACCTGGCCCCGGGATGCGGAATGGAGTGATGAATCACGGGGTGGTTTTTATGGTAGTAACGTGATTACAGTAAATAATACCACCATGGGGTATTGGGTCTATGAAAAAATCCGGAGTGTGAATGATTTACTTCAGGGAATGGAAACCAGTACACTGCCGGAATCCGTACGGAATCCGGTAAAAGGACAAGCTCTTTTTATACGGGCTTACCTGTACTATAATATGCTGCGGTTGTATGGCGGAATACCTATCATCAAAGAACCGCAGGCCCTGGAAGATGACCTATATGTACAGCGGAATAGTTCGCTGGAATGCTTTAATTTTATCCTGCAGGACCTTGCAGATGCCAGTCCTTTACTACCTGTTCAGTACACAGGAAATGACAGGGGGCGTATTGACCAGTGTATTGTTGCAGCTTTCCGGGGACGGGTGGCTCTTCTGAAAGCAAGTCCGCAGTTTAATCCTTCCAGTCCTTACGATAACGCCTATTGGGAAGAAGCCTATACCGCTACCAAAGCGGCTTATGATTTACTCGAACAGAACGGATATGGCCTGTTAAATGATTATACAGCGGTATTTGAAACCAAAGGACACCGGGAAGCTGTGTTTGCAATTATATCCATTACTCCGGATAAAGAAAACGGACGGGGCGAAAATGCCGTACGGCCTTTATCCGAATCTAAAAATGCTACCGGTTCCGACCAGCCTTCGTGGGGATTGGCAGAAGCCTACCTGATGAAAGACGGTAAAAAGCCGGGCGAATCAGATAAATATCCCTATGATATACAAACATTCTGGGAAAACCGTGACCCGCGTTTTGATGCCACTATCGTATATAACGGAGGGCTCTTTGAATTGAGTTCCAAAACGGGCCGCCGGCAATATACTACTCCCGGAATAGCTTCTTCATTGGATGCTTTCGGACAAAGTATACAGGGAGAAAGCCATGCCCGTACCGGCCTGTATTGTAAAAAGGGAATCAATGAATCGTTGTTAGCCAGCCAGGTAACGACCAATGATTATGATTGGCTGGAAATCCGGTATGCAGAGGTACTGTTTAACTACACGGAAGCAGCCAATGAAAAGAATGACCAGTCTGTAGGCTATACAGTACTGAAAGAAATCCGTGCCCGGGCAGGCATCGAACCGGGTACCGATATGATGTACGGATTGAAAGCCGGGATGAATAAAGAAGAAATGCGTATGGCGCTGCTGGATGAAAAACGGATAGAATTCAGTTTTGAAGGGCAACGCTTCTGGGATTTGCGCCGCCACCGGTTGCTTCACTTGTTGGATGGACAACCTAAATATGGTATCCTGGCCACGCTGAAAGAGAGTGTACCTATGGAAGAGGCCCTGGTAAGAGCGGATAATTATACGCTGATGCCTGAGGAGTTTGTCTATCAACCGCTCGACCTGGGATTCCAGAATCCTTTGGTAGATCCAGGCTTGTATATACCGGAATCCTATTATTTCTTTCCTATTAAGAAAACTCATCTGGATAAAAATCCGAAACTGGAACAAAACCGGGATTGGGGAGGTAGTTTTATTCCGGAAATGTAAACGATAGAAAATACAGGGTGTGTCCGGAGTATCATAATTGCGTTCACTGGACTTTGGACATATCCCTGTATATTTAATATGATGAAACTCTAAATGATAAACCATGAAATATACCTATTTATTTGCCATTGTTCCGGTTCTGTTAGTACTAACAGGTTGTAATGAAACCTACACGCTGGCTACGTCTTCACTGGAGATAAAAATAGATACCAAAGGAGTGATAACTTCCCTGTGGGATAAACAGAACGGAAAGGAATATCTCTCTTCTCACGAACCGTCTCCTTTAATTCAGATACGGATAGACGGAGAATATCATCAGCCTTCCACCTGTACAGTTCAGGAGGATGGATTATTTTTGGATGTTGATTTTACAGCCGGAAATACAACTATCCGGATAGAAACCCAGAACAAAACCGATTACCTGACTTTTGAAGTGCTGTCTGTTCATTCGGAAAAAGAGATAGAACTGCTCCTTTGGGGACCTTATCAGACTACGATTGGAGAAACAGTAGGCGAATGTGTCGGGGTATCCCGCAATAAAGAATTTGCTATCGGTATCCAGGCACTCAACCCGAAAACAATCGGGGGCTATCCAACGACCGAAGATGATGTAGACCCTCCGTATGATATCTTTGCTACTACTTCGCTGGTAGATGTGTCGGACTCTTTACAGATATTATACCGGGGGCAAACGGCCCGGCATACAAACTATGGCAGCCAGCTGAATGCCTATTGCCGGAACAGACATTCAGACCGTATGATACCCATGTGGGGACATACCGCTTTCGTGGCTCCTGCCTATGAGGATGGTGGAATAACAGGAAGTAAAATTGCCTTGTTTGGTTCTCCGGAACAGGAAACACTCGATTATCTGGAGAAAATAGAACTGGGAGAAAACTTACCGCATCCCTTTATCGAAGGGGAATGGGCGAAAAGAGCAAAGGCGGCAACCCGTGCCTATATAATCTATCCGTTTAACGAACAGAATATAGAGGAAGCGATTGCTTTTACCCGGCAAACAGGTCTGAAATACCTGTATCATGCCGGTCCTTTTAAAACCTGGGGTAAGTTTGACCTGAATCCGTCGGAATTTCCATCCGGATATGCCGGTTTAAAGAAATGTGTGGAAAAAGCAGAAGCCTGTGGTATTCGTCTGGGTGTGCATACTCTCTCTAATTTTATAACCCCCAATGACGGGTATGTTACGCCTGTACCTGATAAACGCTTAGCCAAAGTAGGTAGTTCGGTGCTTGCAGGTGCAATCCATGCCGGTCAAACAGAAATACCCATTGCAGACCCGCTTTTTTCCGCCAGATGGAAAATAATACGATGCACACAGTAAGGATAGGAGAGGAGTTAATCCGTTACCGGAAAGTAAGCGATTCGGCTCCCTGGCTGTTACTGGACTGTGGACGGGGTAGTTGGGGAACAACTGCTGCTTCGCATGTACAGGGGGAAACGATTAGTAAGCTAATCGACCATCCCTATAAAGTTTTTCTGTCGGATATTGATTTGACAAAAGAAATAGCGCGTAATCTGGCGGATGTTTTTAACCAGACAGGAATACGGCAAATCTCTTTTGACGGACTCGAAGGTGTCTGGTCAACCGGACTGGGACAATATGGTTTGTCCCTGATGATAAAGGAATGGTATGACCATTTGCTACCGGAATACCGGGATAATATCAATGATGCCAGCATGACTACTCATTATAACTGGCATACTTTTACCCGTATGAACTGGGGCGAACCCTGGTATGCGGGATTTCGTGAAAGCCAGATGAATTACCGGTTGATGAATCAGGATTTCTACCGTCGTAATCTGATACCCTGTATGCTGGGATGGTTTAAGTTTGATGCAGACACCAGTCTTGAGGATATCGAATGGTTGCTGGCACGTTCGGCAGCATTTGATGCCGGTTATACATTGGTAACTAATGAACAGCAGGTAAAACAAAACGGACTCTCCGGCCGGATTATAGAGGCGATCCGTATCTGGGAAAATGCCCGTTTAAGTAAAGCATTTCCTCCGGAATTAAAGAAAGAGATGGAACACATCGATAATGAATATTCACTAAAAGAAATTACGCCTGACACGTGGGAACTAACTCCTTATACCATTAAACGCTATCAACATATAAATAGTATTCGTCAACCCGGCGAACCGGTTGTAACCCGTTGGGAAATGGATAACAACCGGCACGAACAACCGGTAGGCTTTATTTTAAAAACAACAGGTAAACTGAAAAACCTACGTTTGGAAATAGGCAGTTTCGATACCCTGGATATTCCATTTGAAATGATTCCCGGACAATATCTTTCCTATGACGGAGGAGACACCTGTTATCTGTATGATAAAAACTGGAATGTAATCCGAGGGTTCAGTGTCGACCCTTCCAAAGTACTTATCCCAACGGGAAAGACCACGCTAACAGTTTCCTGTCATTTTGAAAACGAAGGAAATACCGAAGAGTATATTTCCGGTGAAATCCGTTTAAAAGGAAAAGCTATTCAACTGAATTAAGCGGTTTCTATTGTTTCAGGTGTAGAGCACGCAGAGGACGCAGAAGAACCAGAAGCA
>JAJBTP010000283.1 GCA_020860805.1 Tannerellaceae bacterium
CTTTATCATTCACTTATCAACAAAAAGGAATAGAAATGTATGAAATAAAAGTAATCTCTTAATTCTAATTGTATAACTTTTAAACGAATATGCCTATGAAGTAAAAAGACCCATGTAAAAAAACAAAGCCGGACGGTACTGGTAATACTATCCGGCCACGATCTAAAATTGAAACATCTGAGAATTAGTTAAAACTTTAAATCATTACAAATGTATGACAAAAAAAGCAACTTTCGGCACATATGATGCTGAGATTCAAAAAATCGTAAGTATTATGAAACTAATAACCCTCTTCTTTATCATCGGTATTGGTTGTTCATACGCTTCAAATGCAGTGTCACAAACACGCTTTTCGCTGAATATAAATAATAAAACCCTCCAGGAAGTATTTGTTGAAATAGAAAAACAGGGCGAATATGTCTTTTTTTACCAGGATAACAGCGTAGATTCGAACCGAAAAGTATCTCTGTAGGTAGAAGATGCCACTGTGGATGAAATACTGGATAAAGTATTTGACAGAACGGATAATACATATGAAATAGCCAACAGGCAGATTTTTATTTATAAAGAATCCAAACCGGAACAGCGTGCCACCGTACAACAACAAGTCAGGAAACAAATCACCGGTAAAGTGATTGATGTATATGGTGACCCGTTAACCGGAGTAACTATCAGTGTAAAAGGCACAACTACCGGAACTATTACCGATTTAGATGGGGTATTTTCTATGAATGTACAGGAAAACAGTACCCTGGTAGTTTCCTATATCGGCTTTATCAGCCAGGAGTTTACAGTAAATAGTAAAAGTGATTACCTCATCCAGTTAAAGGAAAAAGTAGAAATGATAGACGAAGTGGTGGTTACTGCCCTGGGTATTTCGAAAAGCCAGCGTGCACTCAACTATTCAGCCACTCAGTTAAATGCTTCAGATATCAGTGAAGTTCATTCCGGCAATATATTAACCAGCATGGGCGGTAAGGTAGCCGGACTGGATGTTACCGGTAATAAACGGGGCGGAAGTACCAAAATCGTATTAAGAGGAACAGGTGAAATCGCATCCGGTTCTACTAATAAACCACTGTTCGTTATAGACGGTGTACCTATTGATAACTCTAACAACACCAATGTAAGCCCTTACGGAGGAACTGATTATGGAGATGCATTAGCCGGTATGAATATGGATGATATTGAATCCATCAGCGTATTAAAAGGTCCTT
This sequence comes from Tannerellaceae bacterium, assembly GCA_020860805.1. GTDB lineage: Bacteria > Bacteroidota > Bacteroidia > Bacteroidales > Tannerellaceae > UBA4116. The sequence continues at coordinate 1,218 of JAJBTP010000283.1, forward strand.
CGGCTGCAGCACTTTATGGTTCAAAAGCTTCACGCGGAGCCATTTTAATTACAACCAAAAGAGGTACAACCGATCAGGGTATCGGTATCGAATTCAATACGAATACCTCTATGTTGATGCCTTACGCATTCCTTTCCCAATACCAACAGGAGTATGGCAGCCGGACAAGGAGGTGTACGTCCGATGACACAGGGAGATACCCTCAAGGTGTCGGAAGATGCGTATGGTATGAGATTAAATCCTTCTCTTAATTCTGTTTTCATTGATGGTTCGGAACATGCATATGTATCCCGTTACAAACCTATGGATTTTTATAACAACGGTTTCAATACGGCAAATACCGTATCCATCACAGGAGGAAGTTCTAAAGCTGCTTTCCGCTTTTCTTATGGAAACGAATACTACAAAGACATAACGCCGGAATTCAATTATATGAAGCATAATCTGTTGATGCGTATGAACGGAGAATTGACTTCCCGCCTGTCTTATGACTTCAAGATTAACTTCAACACCACCAACGCTGATCAACGTCCACAAAGCGGACACGGACAGTTTAATCCGGCCACCGTATTACCTATTTTACCTGCAGATACCGATTTGGAAAAACTGAAAGCCATGGGCCGGGATATCAGCACAGGCGGTTTAATTAATACCTGGGATGGTGCTCTGAACCCCTATTATATCCTGTATCAATACAAAAGTAATGATCAGACTTTTGCGGGTAACGGGCTGGCCATGATTAGTTACAAGATACTGAAAAACCTCAAAGTAACTTACCGTCAGGGTATCGAGTTGTCTGACTTCAATACACACCGCACCGTACCCCAGGGCTCCGGATTCCGCATGAATATGGCAGGCCGTACCGATTATATGACTCAGGGAGGTATTTTCAAAAATAATACAAAATTCATTTTATTGAATACCGATGTATTCGGCGAATATAATTTACAAGCCGGTAAATTCAGCTTTGATGTAATGGCTGGTTTCAACCACTGGTCACAAAAGAGACGGGATATGGGCCTCGAAGCTGCAGACTTTATTGCTCCCGATTTGTATGTACCTTCCAATGCCCAGAATCAGAGTGCCAGCTATTCTTTAAATAACAAGAAAATGTTAGGCATGTACGGCTCTGTGGATATTGGCTATGACCGTTTCCTCTATCTGACGCTTACCGGACGCAATGACTGGTCGTCTACTCTTCCCAGAGAAAACAATTCGTATTTCTACCCGTCTGTCGGAGGAAGTTTTATCTTCTCTGAAATTATAAAATTACCGGAATGGTTTAATTTTGGTAAAATAAGAGCATCGTGGGCCGAAGTAGGAAGTGACACCAGTCCCTACCAGTTGAATATGTATTATGGTCTTTTTGCCGGAGGATACCCGACCGACCACGGAACAATGGTTTATCCCGGGGATATCAGTTCTACCGTATTGCCTCCGTTAAACCTGAAACCTATGTCTACCCGCTCAACAGAAGTAGGTTTGGATGTACGTTTCTTTAACTCACGCCTGGGGCTGGATATTGCTTACTACAACAATACAACCAAAGACCAAATTCTCCAGGCACCTATCCCCCCCCGTTCATCCGGATTTGAAAGTAGTCTGATGAATGCCGGTTCTGTTAAAAATCATGGTATTGAAATTATACTCACCGGTACACCGGTACAAACCAAAAACATAAGCTGGGATATCAGCGTGAATATTGCTCATAACAGAAGTAAAGTCAAAAAACTGCATGATGAATTAAAAAGTATCCAGATGTATTTCTGTGAAGCAATGAGCGTAATGGCAATCGAAGGAGAACCGTATGGTATTATGTATGGTTCGGATTATCTCTACAATGCAGACGGAAGTATTCAGGTAGACGAAGAGGGTTATCCGTTATATGACACCAGTTACAATACGTATCTGGGTTCGGCTATTCCCAAAGTCATCTGGGGGATGACTAACCGGATTGGCTATAAGGATTTCTATCTCAACTTTACCATTGACAGCCGTTTAGGACACAAATATTATTCCAAAACTTCCCGTTGGATGTATGAATATGGTACCCATATCAACACCATTCCGGGACGTGATGAATACTATGCAGACGGTACAGGACTTGATCCCTTGAAATTAGGTAAAATACAGAGTGTGGTAGCAGCCCAAAACCTATATAATGGAGGCTATATCCGTATGAAAGAAATTGCAATCGGTTACAAATTACCCCAATCATTCATATCCAAACTGATGCTGAAACAAGCGAATGTATCCATGGTACTTAGTAACCCATTCTTTATCTGGCGTGGCAGTGACTTCACAGACCCAACCTTCTCACTGAACTCAACAGTGGGTATGGAAGGTATTGAAAACGGCGGTGAGCCTGCAATCCGTTCGCTTGGAGTTAATTTGAATCTTAAATTCTAAAAATAAAGGACAATGAGAAAACATATATATTCTTTAATCGTATTATTCAGTCTGGCTTTTACAGCCTGTGACCGCGATTTTGGCGATATCAATAATGACCCCAACAAAATAACAGATATCAGTGCCGAAAGCCTGTTTCATAATGTGGTAGGTACTTTGGGACAGACGGCTCCGGGTGAAAATCAATGTTTCTCACCGATGATGCAATATATGGCAACAACCAACGGGAATTATGACGTAATCGGCAACACCTATACACTGGATGGTACGGCTATGAACATTTTTTCCAGCGTATGGCGTTCCTATTGCGTGGATTTTTTACGGTATATCAACCAGATGGAAGTATTCCTTGAAGAAGAAGAAAAGACTGCCGGTAAAATGGCTCAGATAAATATTTTACGCGCTATCCTTTCCGGTCAATACAGCGATACATTCGGTCCTGCTCCTTATGATGAGGCAGGGCGTGCTTTACAGGGAATTTCCTATCCTGTTTACCGCAGTGAAAAAGAGATATATCTGGGTAACGGAAATTTCAAAGGTATTCTGGAACTACTGGATGATGCTATTACCACGCTGCAAACGTCTTCCGATCCGCTGTTTGATGATGATATTCTGTATGGAGCTGATCGCGACAAATGGATTAAGTTCGGCGCTTCTTTATTATTACGTAAAGCTATGCAAATCTCAAACGTAGAACCGGAAATTACAAAGAAGTATGTTACTAAAGCAGTGGCAGCTGGTGTTATTCTAACCGAAAATGATATAGCGAAAGTAAATCACCAGAAAACAGTAACCGGACAACCCAGCTATCTGGATAATTCCTTGGCAAGTGATTTAATTTACCGGGTGGGTGCACGCGGATACTGTTACGGACGTAGTTATATCACAGCGATGAAAGAATATCATCCTACTATGATTGACCCACGCCTGAAACACATGGCAGCGGTATATGATGCGGATGGTACTTACTACGACAACATCGAAGATTATGAGGGGATGAAAAACGGATGTGAAATGGACGATGTTCCTGCCGTATTAGCAGAAATGACATTTGATACGGACTTTACACCCGGAATCGGAACGAATGGATTTGCTACCTTCAAAACAGAAACTATTTTAAATGCTAACAGTTACTACATCGTTGTAGGAGCACATGAAGTTTATTTCCTGCTGACAGAAGCTGTATTGAAAGGTTATCTGCCCGGAACAACGGCAGATGCAGACCAGTATTACCGGGAAGGTATCCGGATGGCTATGCGGGCTATCCAATATATGCATGCAACCATACCGGAAAGCGAAATCGATAACTACCTTGCCACACTACCTGCGTTAGGAAGTAATACAACACTCAGCCTACGGGACGCTTTGGACGAAATCATTACACAAAAATGGTTATCCATGTTTGGCAACGGTATCCAAATTTGGAATGATTGGCGCCGCACACATTATCCGAGTATCCTGACCGATAATCCCATCGAAAACAAGTTAGGAGTTACGAATGGAAAAGTTCCGGGACGTCTGCCTTTCCCACAAGATGAAATTACAATGAATTCCGAACAGTATGAAAAAGAAGTACAGATGTTAGCAAGCCGGAATAATAATTATACCAACGACTTGTGGTGGGCCAAACCTTACCACAATTAATACCATTGAATTCATATGAAAAAAAGTATTATTGACATGGATAGGTATCTTCCTGTTGGGCAATCTTTTTGCCCAACAAAAGATATCCCTCACCTCTCCAAATGAAGAAATTGTTTTATCCGTTACAGTATCCGACCGGATTTATTATGACGTATCTTATAATAAAGAAATTCTACTGGAAAATAACAGTCTGGATTTAAATGTAAGCGGAACCATTCTGGGAAAGAATCCGAAATTAACAGGCCAAAAGAAACAACAGGTCAACGAAACACTTACCCCTGTCGTTCCTTTTAAATTTTCAACAGTTCAGAATCACTACAACCAATTGACCCTTTCTTTTAAAGGCAATTACAAAGTAGAATTCCGGGCTTTCGATGATGGAATTGCCTATCGTTCTATCACCAGCCTGCCAGGAGAAATAGAAGTCATGGATGAAGGCGTCAACCTGAATTTTCCGGCTGATTACCTCCTTCATCTGCAACAACCTAAACAGTTCAAAACAGCCTACGAGGAGTTTTATTCACATGAAAACTCAACCGAATGGACCGGACAGGAACATATGGCTCTCCTACCCTTCCTGATTGATACCCGCAAAGGATATAAAATCCTGCTATCTGAATCGGATTTAAGCGATTACCCCTGTCTCTTCCTGAAAGGAGACAAGGAGAATTCGGTCACTTCAACGTTCCCTAAAGTTCCTTTAGAATTTGGAGAAGAAGGAGACAGAAGCCTCAAAATCCTGAAAGAAGCAGATTACATTGCAAAGACTTCCGGTAAACGAAGTTTTCCCTGGCGTTACTTTGTAATTACGAAAGAGGATAAACAGCTGATAGAAAACACCATGACCTACAAGCTGGCAACCAAAAATGTACTTAAAAATACAGATTGGATTCAGCCGGGACAGGTAACCTGGGAATGGTGGAACGCAGCATCGCCTTACGGACCGGATGTGGATTTCGTAGCTGGTTTTAATCTGGAGACTTGCAAATATTACATTGATTTTGCCAGCCATTACGGGATTCCTTATCTGATTATGGATGAAGGATGGGCCATGAGCACACGTGATCCTTATACACCTAATCCGAAAGTAAATGTACATGAACTTATTGAGTACGGAAAAGAAAAGAATGTAGGTATCATCCTCTGGCTTACCTGGTTAGTTGTAGAAAATAACCCGGATGTATTCAAAACATTTTCCGAATGGGGTGTAAAAGGGGTAAAAATAGACTTCATGGACCGGAGCGACCAATGGATGGTTAACTATTACGAACGTGTTGCCGAAGAAGCAGCCAAATACAATATTCTGGTTGACTATCACGGTTCTTTTAAACCCGCCGGATTAGAGTATAAATATCCGCATGTGCTTTCCTACGAAGGGGTTCGTGGTCTGGAACAAATGGGTGGATGTCCGCCGGATAATACCATTTATCTCCCTTTCATGAGAAATGCTGTAGGACCTGTGGACTTTACTCCCGGAGCCATGATTAATATGCAGCCCGAAGTATATGGAGCCCGTCGCCCGAATTCCGGAAGTATGGAAACACGTACTTTCCAGTTAGCCTTATTTGTGTTATTTGAAAGCGGGTTACAAATGCTGTGTGATAATCCAACCCTTTATTACCGCAACGACGAATGTACTCAATTTATCACTCAGGTTCCGGTCACATGGGACGAAACCAAAGCCCTGGTTGCTGAAACCGGAGAAGTGGTAGTAGTAGCCAAGCGAAAAGGTTCTAAATGGTATATAGGAGGCATTACCAACGGAACCGAACGCGAACTGTCCCTGAACCTGGATTTCCTCGGTAAAAATAAGACCTTCCAGATGACTTATTTTGAAGATGGGATAAACGCAGGCCGTCAGGCAATGGACTACCGCAGAAAAAATAAAGCTGTAAAATCAACAGATACCCTGCAAATTAAAATGGCACGAAACGGAGGTTTTGCCGCCGTTATTGAATAAAAATTTTCCTTGTATTCTCTGCAGAAGCGTGAGTTGCCGGGGAGAATAAATTATCCCGCAGAAGTCACCGGAGTGACAATACGTTGTCACTCCGGTGCCATCGGCATGGCACTCTTGTGCCAATAGGATGGCATACGGGTGCCAACGTGATGGCAGCGGTAGTTTCCGGTTTGGTTTATTTATTACAATTGAATAGTCATTTTTACTTCCTGGTCACCAAACTTCCAGTCGGGACCTTCCCTTACCAGACGGACGGCTTCCTGATCGAGTGTACTACATAATCCTTTAATAACCTGTATATCATAAGGACGGCCTGTCGGATTTACCCGGAAAGAGAGTGTAACTTTTCCCTTTATTGCTGCACATGCTCCTTCTATCGGAATCTGAATGCTATTAGACAGATATTCTTTAAACATCCCTTTTTCTATCAGAGGTTGTGGCTTACGTCCTACCCCTTCTTTTAATAGTTCCGGTTGTAGTTGTGTATAATTAAATTCACCCTTTATGATAGATAAATAAGGTGCCACATACACTTCACCTCCGATGGGTACCGGAAAAGCAAATAAAGGTACCGGTTCACTTTCCGCTACAAGCTGGTGAGAAGTTGAATAAGCAGATTGTGAATAGGGATATATATCTTCGTCCAGCAGCAACTGGTCGTGTGCCAGGCTGAAATAAATATCGGATTCGTCAACCGGATTCATTAGGAAATAACTACCGGCAGCCAGAAAGAGAAGAATTACAGCTGCTGCACTCCACAACTGAATACGCTGTTTATGGCTTCCGGCACGGGATTTCACCCGGTTCTGTAACTGTTGTATATCTTTGAAAGCATCCCCTTTATACTGTATATATCCGTCCAGGGCATCTGACAAAAAGGGTTCTGTCAATGCTTCCTGTTCCAACCTGCGGGCATCTTTACCTCTGCGGTTTCCTTTTATGTATTCCAGCAATTTCATGATAATCTCTTTTTTATACAGATTGCTAAATTACGTTTACCGTTCTGTATATAACTCTTTACTTTTGTAAGCGCATAACCGGTCTTTTCCACAATCTCCACATATGATAACTCTTCCATGAAAAAGAGTAATATACTTGTACGCTGATGTTCCGGTAGCTTCTCAATACACTGTTTGAGGGCTGCCATCTGTTCTTCGTCCGGTTCGTCTTCATTTAAAAGATGCAGAACTTCGTCTGATTCCATAACCTGCGTGGTAAAATCTACATTTATTTCCGGCTGGTCTTTCCGTAGTATCTGAAAACAATGATTACATGCTACCCGGTACAGCCAGCTTTTAAAGCCCCGGATTTCATAATTAGCCACTCTGGGGAGTAAATGTTCGAATATTTCCATTACAGCGTCCTGTGCATCGTCCGGATTTTTCAGGTACTTTAAACAGGTACCATATATAAGCGGAATATACCGGTTATACAATTCGCCGAAATATTCCGTTTCTCCGGAAGCACAATAAGTCTGCAAG
>JAJBTP010000435.1 GCA_020860805.1 Tannerellaceae bacterium
CAACTATACCAGCAGAAAAAAGAGTTCATGATAGGAAGTTCGACCATTTTGCCATGCAAATAAAACCGGTATAGTAATACTGGTTGTATTTAGTTTACTGGAACGCATACTATAATCTTCCGGAAGCGTCAGCAGACCTGTTACTCCGTCTATTTCCTTAAAATATTGATCTCCTTTTATGCGGTAGCGGTTCCAGCGCATTCCAGCACCGGTTACGATTCCAACATTTTTTCCCAGGCGGAATCCGTAAGAGAAGAGGTTGAGATTATATTCCATGGATTTACCACTGTTGAGTGTTATTCCATGTATATCATTGACATGTAAGCTTCCGTCTGCAAAGTTGGCAAAGCCTATTCCAATACCTTCCCAGTGGCCTTGAAATTCGGAATTTTTCCAGCTCGGCACCGGGATACTGATGGTTTTTTGTTTTCTTCGCTCATAACTTTGTCCGTCCCGGTAATGTCCTTCAAATACTTTTTCTGTCTCTATGTATTCATCCTGTCCGGTTAATTCGTATACACGGACTTTCATTTTGTCTTCATCTTCCTGTATTTCAATCTTTTTGTTGTTAAGGAAAATGGTGGTGTCTCTATTCAATGTAATATCTGTAAGAGCATTCATATAAAACGGGAAGCAGATTCCCAGTAATACAATTAATCTTTTCATGACAAGTATGTTTTATTAAGTTATAAATCTTTGGTCGTAAATAAAAGAGTAATCAGGTCGTCACTATCCAATTCGCCTTCAATGTAAACAAGAGTAATAACTCCTTTGGTGCTGAGTTTAAAGAGGATGAACCTGTTCAGGTCTTTCTTCTGGCCCGGTAGCTGGTAATAGGCGGAAATGATGCCTCCATCATCTGTTACTTCTTTGATTTTCCGGGCGCCCTGCGGGGCGGTTTCCAGACAGTGGCGGGTAAAACGTAAGGCGTCCCGGTCATTTTTGATGGTAATACTTTTATAGTGTGTCATACCATAGGTATCAAGCATTTCATTGGAAAGTTCAACCATGGTTACATTTTTCTTTTTACCGTACCGTTCGAATACTTCCTGTATTCTGAGTCCGTGTTGGGTTTCTGAGGCTTGTATCTGTTGGGGTAACAACCACCAGACCAATAACAGCAAATAGATAGAATGTATTTTTTTCATATCAGATTATTTTAAAAATGATCACTGAACAGGCTGCCGAGTTCGGATTACTGGTTTTCAATTGAAATAGGGGAGCCTACTTCCTGTAATGCCCTCACTGCATATGTTTTTATTATATTTTTATCTTTATAACATTTGCCGTTTATCACTACATAGTCTCCTGCACACAGGCAATCATCCGGTTGGCTGAGCCATTTCCCGATACCGGCAACCACTAAAATCAGTAGAGAAGCAGCAATACCGGTCAGGAGTGTAACTATTCTTTTTCTACGTCCGGGATGTCTCAGGGTTACTTTCTGTTCTTTGTTAATTTCCTGTTCGAAATAGGTAAACAGAGGAATGTATATTTTTAGATGTTCCGCTACATGACCGGAATTAAAATATTCCCGGAGTCTTTTTTCTTCTTCACAGGATGTTTCTCCTTCAAAATATTTATGTATTAAATCATCTGTTTTCATATGTTTTATCCGTTGATTGCTAAATATTGTTCTCTTATTTTCTTTCTTGCCCGTGAGAGGTTTACCCGTACTGTTTCAATGGCCGCTCCTGTTATTTCTGCAATTTCAGCCAGTTCGTATCCTTCGATATCTTTCATCCGGATAGTGATTTGCTGGAGTGGGGGCAGTTGGTCTATCAGTTGACGTATACAATTGACTGCATCATATTCTTCCAGTTCTTTTTCCGGGTTCCGGTAGGCTGATTCTGTCCGGTTCAGATGATATTCCGAAACCTGGGATTGTTGCCTTTTTAACCAATCCAGTGACCTGTTTTTTGTAATGGTTACAGCCAGGGCTTCAATACTTTGATATGTGTCCAGTTTATCCCGTATATCCCACATTTTGAGAAAACTTTCCTGTACGATATCTTCTGCTTCTTCCTTTTCACAGGTGATCTGCAGAGCGATATAGTAAAGTTTTTCCCGTAGAGGTAATATGTTTTTTTAAACTGTTCTTTATCCATTGTTATAAGTAAGACGACAAAGGAAAAAAATGTAACATGAAAACCTAAAAAGTTTATACTTTTGCAACTGATGAAGAATCCAAAACAAATACTTTATATTTCTTTAGGTAGCTTTTTCCTTGTGTTAGGAGCCATTGGTATATTTGTACCCTTATTGCCTACCACTCCTTTCTGGCTATTAACCAGTTGGTTTTATATTCGTAGCTCGCAGAAATTATATGATAGAGTAATGGCTAATAAATATTTTGGTTCCTATATGAAAGCCTACCTGGAAGATAAATCCATTCCGTTACGTGTCAAAATTCTTTCTGTTGGTATTATGTGGACGTCTATGACCCTGACCGCTGTTTTTCTGATCGAAATGGTATGGGTAAAACTTATTTTACTGTTTATTGCTATAGGAGTAAGCTGGCATATTTTGTCTTTTCCGACCCGGAAAGCCGGCTAACCGGAAATTCTTTTATTCTAATCCTGACCGGAATGTCTGGTAGGCATCAAAAAGATGCTGAAAGGTCGGTATCTCATCCAGATACCCTACATATCGCCATTCCGTATCTACCGGCTCCTCCCATTCTTTTCCGTCTTTCCACCAGGTATCAGACAGCAATCGTATATATATTTCTGAATTTCTTCCTCCATTGTCGGTGAAACAGGCAATACAGCAATAATGGTTTCCGGACGGGCGAATGCCATCATCTGTATATACAGACATATCTTCCATCATTTCGTATTCCAGAAACAAATCTTCATCCTGTATTTTTCTGGTTTTATCCATTGTTCTTAGATGGGTATCGTTGGTTATATCCTGGTGCCTTACAGCTTTCAGTTCATATAGGTAAGATTGCCCTCCATTGTCATTTTCATCAAACAGGAGTGGAAAGGTTGCTTTGGGTTTCTCCCGGGGAGGTATATAGGTTTGGTTCAGGATTTCCAGTAAATGGCTGAAAGTACGGGAACTGTTTACAGAACCGATATACCGCCAGTTGGTATCTGTTTTACCGTCCCATTTTTTTCTCCCCGGGTGTATTTGTCGGAGAGTATTTTAAGGGCTATTTGTTCTCCGTCCGGAATCCATGCCAGACAACGGTATGTATTATAAAGAGGAGCAATGGTATCATTCTCCCGGACAGGATCTATAGTAAGTATTTCGTACTCCATAAACAAATCATTAGGTCCAATCCAGCGTCTTTTTCCTAAAAAACCAGTATATAGTTTGTTGGTTAGTTCATTAAAATTCCGTTTGGTTATATAATTAAGATAGGAGATTCTACCACTGGGTTCTGTTTCAAAGAGGTAAGGAAAAGCAACCGGGTTGTTGGAGGGGTTAACGGATTGTGCCCATGAAAGGGGAACAACAATAAAAAAACAGAAAAGAAACAGACACGTTGTCAGAATATATTTCATGGTACAGTTATTTAAGTACAAAAATAGATTATTCTTACATACAAAAATCTCTGCAAAGCATTTAATATCAGTTGTGGTTGAAAGATTTGAAAGTATTGATTTTCCCCTCTTGAGAGGGGTCAGGGGTGTGTGATAGATGTAACCAAAATAAGTATTATAACTACTGTATTGTATAACCATTCATCTGAAAACAGACTATTCCTAAGGCTTATAGAGGGTAGTTCTGGTTGTGACACACCCCCCGGCCCCTCTCAAGAGGGGAGATTAATGCCTTATTTTTCAATAGATTAAATTTGAAATAAATTCTCCGATTCATAAATTATTCTTTCTTACATAAAAAACCTCCGGAGGGTTTTTAATGTCCTCCGGAGATTCAGTTAAGGTATGGTTATTCTCAATCCTTATATCTTAATGCCCTGGGTTTTGATTCAATTTGGGATTTAATGCCAGAATGTTTACATCGATAGGAAATACAGTTCTGTGTAAACTGTTAGGGATAAACTCCTGTCCTGCGCCTACCGATTGTATTGTATTTTCATTTCTATCCGGACGGGAAGCAGTAAATGTTCCGAAACGGATTTGGTCCTGACGGCGTAAACCTTCCCATGCCAGTTCCCTGGTACGTTCATCCAATATATCATCCAGAGTCACATTCGACATATGAGTCGCATTTACGCGTGCCCGTACCTGGTTCACTTCCTCATCACCACTACCGTTTCCGTATAGTCTGATTTTAGCTTCTGCCTTCATCAGGAGGGCATCTGCATACCGGAAAATAACGATATCGTTACCAGGCTTTTCACCTGCATTCTGGGCTGCTAAGTCTACTTCATATTTAGCCATACGGGCTCCTGCTAACTTTTCATCTATCTGTCCACTCACTTCCCTTCCATCCAGGAATCCTGGGATTACAATTCTTTTGGAAGCATAATTTTCATCATACACTAATTGAATACGATGCGGGAAATATTGCATTTGGAATCTTAAGCCATAATCCGGGTCTTTGGAGTCGCTTGCTGCGAAATCCTCTGTATAGAATATTTCTCCTTTTGCGTTTACCACATTATTTTTGACAAAATAGGTTTTTTCGAAACGGGGGTCAATATTCTCTTCCGGTAATAAATTACCATCCATATCGCAGTAATTAAATTTACTAACAGCAGTTAGGGTAGCACTGGCTCCATTCCATGCAGAATATCCGAGTTCATCCCCATGTACGTAATGTAAAGAACGTATCAGGTTGTAGGTTTTAAATTTGTATAAAGCGGGGTCCATAGGTAGCGTGAAAATGTTTTCATCGGAAATGTCGTTTTTCACGATAAAATTTTTGCTGAAATCTGCTTCCAGTCTATAACCAAAAGCGGTTAATTTATCCACATAATAGATTACCGTTTCCCATGCATTCATTTCAACGCCATCAATTGTAAAGGAAATGTCTTTGCCATCCGGACGGATATTATCTGTCCAGTCATTATCCGTATATACTTCTGCATTTAATGCCAGTTTGGCCATTAACATCCAGGCTACCGGTTGGGTAATACGGCCATAATAGGAGCCCTCCTGGTTGCTTCTTTGTTCTGCCAGATAAGGCATTACTTCCTGTAATTCGCTGACTACAAATTCAAACACTTTACTCCGTGAGGATTGTTCCACTTCTTTCATTTCTGTATTTGGATCGGTAACGATAGGCACGTTAGCAAAAAGGTCTAACAGGTGATAATAATAGAGCGCGCGGATAGCCCGTACTTCTTTTTTTGTAGCTCTCGAGTTCTTCTGCCCATCCGGGAACCTCTTTTGAATAATGATCGAGTACACTTATCGAATTATTACAAAGACCGACTACTTTGTATAGATAATTCCATGAATTTGTAAACAGGTCTTCCCGGAGGGTCCAGTGATGCAGGTATAATTTTTGCCAGGTACCTCCGTCAAACCAGTCACCACTACGATGGGGTAATATATTTTCATCTGATGTAAATGTATTCAGGTCATAGATGCCACGGTCTGTACCTACCAATGATTCGCCGCCACCTTCACCACCAAACTGTGCATATATATTAGCAACCGTGTTGGTATAAATTAAGGTTGGATTGTCGTAAGCATCTTCTTCTCCAAACAGGTCTGTTGGTTTCTCTGTCAGGAAATCTGAACATGCAGAGAATAAAACAGTGGCTGATGCAATAGCCAGACTATATTTAACTATCTTTTTCATACGAATAAATAAATTTAGAAGTTAACGCTTAAACCTAAAGAATAAGTACGGGCTAACGGGTAAAGCCGTTTGTTATCCATACCGAATGTGTTGTAGTCTTTATCGTTTGTATCCTGAACAATTTTAGTACTGTTTATCATAGGAGTAATTCCTGAATACTTCGTGATAGTGGCTACGTTGTTTACAGAGAAAGTCAGACGCAGGTTTTTAACCACCTTATCTAATTTGGGAGCCTTTACATTCCATCCTAACGTAATGTAATCGATATTTACATAGTTACCCTTTTCTAACCAGTAGTCAGTAATGTTGCTATCATAGATACCTCTTTCGGGAGCACCTTTCATCACATTATAGGAAGGAAGGTTGGTAAGATTTGAGTAGAATAAAGAAGTTCCGTTGTAAATTTTATGTCCGAAAGCCCCATTCCATTGTGTGCTTAAATCAAATTGTTTATACCGTATATTCAGACTGGCACCCAAATAGGTTTTAGGCATTACCTGGCCGGCGATATAACGGTCACCTCCCGGATTGGCATCAATTTCTCCATCGTCATTCAAATCTTCAACAATGCATTTTCCGTCTGCTCCGATTCCGTTTGATTTCTGCAAGTAGTACACACCTACCGGATGTCCTACCATTTGATATACTACCTGGTTATTAGAGGTGATACCTGCTCCGGTCATGTTGTGCTAAATCCATATATTCTTTCGCACTTAATTCCTGCCCCATGTAAGTACCACTTAAAGAAAGGAGTTTATTTTTCTGGAAAGAGAGGTTGATACCCATATTTATTTCAAAATCTTTTGTTTTGATAGGGGAACCATTGACTGCGATTTCAAATCCATTGTTTTCCATTTCTCCTAAGTTTGCCAACAGTTCAGGATAGGTGAACGGAGGAACCGGAACATCATATTTGTATAACAAGTCTGTTGTACGTGACAGATAATAGTCGGCAGTAAGGTGTAACCGGTTGTCAAAGAAACTGGCATCTACACCCACGTCAAATGTTTTCTTTACTTCCCAGCGTAAATCCGGGTTTGAATTACGTTTAAAACCATAGGTAGCAGTAGATTGTCCTTGCACTACTGTAAATCCGGTCGGGCCTAACAGCGCCATTGAATTATAGGCTTCGATAGCATCCTGGTTACCGGTTAATCCGTAACCGGCTCTTAATTTCAGGTTTGAAATCCATCTTACATCTTTAACGGCGCTTTCTTCACTGATAACCCAGGCAACAGAAGCTGACGGGAAGAAATCCCATTTATTGTTGGCTCCTAATTTGGAAGAACCATCGGTACGCAAGGTTTACAGTTGCAATATAACGTTCATTGTACACGTAATTAATACGCCCCATGTAAGAGATTAACCGGTTTTCATTTTCATAGGAAGTCACATCCCCATAGCGTACTGTACCACCTGCTTCCAGGTTGTTATATCCGAAATAGTTTGTTTGGAATCCCCGTGCGGTTGAACCAAAACCGGTATGATGGTATTTCTGGCCTTCTATTAATCCTAAAGCATCCAGACGGTGTTTGCCAAAATATTTGGTGTACGTAAGTTGGATATTACCCATCAGGATATCCTGTTTCCGGTCTTTCCGTTCGGCTTTCCCGTTCCCTTCATTACGTCCGCTTTTAATATCCATTGGGATAAATAAACGTTCTTCTTTTACGTTATAGGTATACGAACCGAATGCGCTCAGATTCAATCCGTCAATAATTTTGTAAGTAATTTTACCATGTATGTTTGCATAGGCATTCTGTTCATAATCTTTGATTTCCAGGCGTCCCATCGGATGCTCCACATCTACGGCATACGGGTTATCATCCCATGCTCCCGCTTCATTGCGTGATAAAGGGAAGGTGGGGTTGAAAGAGGCAGCTGATTGAAAAGTTCTTTGTGCATCGTTGATTTGATTCATGGATTTAATAGAACCGAATATCCCGAATTCCAGTTTTAACTTATTATCAAACATACTCTGGGCGGCATCCAGTTTCGCTGTATAATTGCGCATATCATTGTTTTTGATAATGCCCTGTTGGTCGATTACACCGATAGATGCACGATAGTTGGCATCGTCCATACCACCACCGAAAGAAACCCGGTGATTCTGTACGTAGCCTGTTCGCTGGATGGCTTTAATAAAATTACTGTTGTGGCCAAAGTCCATCTGGCCGTTGGTGGCTGCGCGGAATTCATCTCCATCTAACATTTCAAGATTTTTATACACACTGCTAATACCAAATGAGCCATCGTAACTGATGGTTTTAACCCCGCTTTTACCTTTGATGGTAGAAACAACAATTACACCGGATGCCCCTCTGGAACCGTACTGCGCTGTTTCGGAAGCGTCTTTTAAAATAGTGAAGGATTCGATGTCGGCAGGAGAAATGGCATTCAGCATATTCATATCACCAAATACACCATCAATAATAACCAACGGGTCGTTTCCTCCGGACAGAGAGGTGGTACCACGTACACGAATTGTAGAAGCCCCTGTCGGGTCACCTCCGTTTTTAGAGATTACCACACCGACTACTTTGCCTTTGATGGCATCCAGTGGATTCGTAACTACTCCCTGGTTCATATCTTCCCGCTTGATGCGTTCTACTGCACCGGAAACGGTACGTTTACTACCGGTTGCATATCCAACCATAATAACTTCGTCCAGTGCTTCTACGTCTTCATGAAGCAGGATGTTTAAGGAGGTTTGTCCGTTAACCGCAATAGTCTGGCTGATATAACCAATGTAGGAAATGATAATTTCAGCGTTAGGCGCTACCTGCAGGGTGAAGTTACCGTCGAAATCGGTAACAATACCGTTGGTGGTTCCTTTTTCCAGGACACTGGCCCCGATGACAGGGTCGCCGAACTGAGAATCTTTAACCACACCTTTTACGGTGATGTTTTGAGCAAAACTGCTCAAAGAAAGGAAAAGCCCCAGCAGAATCAAATAAAGAC
>JAJBTP010000086.1 GCA_020860805.1 Tannerellaceae bacterium
GATAAACAAATCATTTAAACTATACAAAAATGGCAGATTTGAAAGCTATTGCTGAACAATTAGTAAACTTGACAGTAAAAGAAGTTAGCGAACTGGCTACTATCCTGAAAGATGAATATGGTATTGAACCTGCAGCTGCTGCTGTAGCTGTTGCTGCTGGCCCTGCTGCTGGTCCTGCTGCTGAGGAGAAAACTTCTTTCGACGTAGTATTGAAAGCTCCGGGTGCTAATAAATTGGCAATCGTGAAATTAGTAAAAGAATTAACTGGTCTTGGTTTGAAAGAAGCTAAAGATTTAGTTGATGGTGCTCCAAGTAACATCAAAGAAGGTGTTGATAAAGCAGAAGCTGAAGGATTAAAGAAAAGTTTGGAAGAAGCTGGAGCTGAAGTTGAGCTTAAATAATATCTATAACCTGGCAACAGGTGCTTTGGTTAGGAATCTCCACGCAAGGGGATTCTTAACCTTTTTGTGTCTTATTTTTCATTAAGTTCAATAAATTCCTTACTAAATGTCTTCAACAGCTGTAAACCAAAGAGTTAATTTTGCTTCGATTAAAAATTCACTTCCGTATCCGGACTTTC
The DNA here is from genome assembly GCA_020860805.1 of Tannerellaceae bacterium. Taxonomy (GTDB): domain Bacteria; phylum Bacteroidota; class Bacteroidia; order Bacteroidales; family Tannerellaceae; genus UBA4116. The sequence continues at coordinate 581 of JAJBTP010000086.1, forward strand.
TCGAAGTACAATTGAAGTCATTCCAGGACTTCCTCCAACTTGACACGCCTCCGGAAAAGAGAAAGAAGGAGGGATTGTACAAGGTATTCGCAGAAAATTTCCCGATAGCCGATACCCGTAACAACTTCGTGTTGGAGTTCTTAGATTACTATATTGATCCCCCCCGCTATACTATTGAAGAGTGTATTGCGAGAGGGCTTACCTATAGTGTGCCTTTAAAAGCAAAATTAAAACTATATTGTACAGACCCGGACCACGAGGACTTTGATACAGTGATCCAGGATGTATATCTGGACCCTATTCCTTACATGACGGAAAGAGGTACATTTGTTATAAACGGTGCAGAGCGTGTTGTGGTATCTCAGTTACACCGTTCGCCTGGGGTGTTCTTCGGACAGAGCGTCCATGCCAACGGTACCAAGTTGTATTCCGCACGTATTATTCCGTTTAAGGGCTCCTGGATCGAATTTGCAACAGACATTAATAATGTCATGTATGCTTATATCGACCGTAAAAAGAAATTACCTGTAACTACTCTTTTAAGAGCTATTGGTTTCGAAGGTGATAGAGATATTCTTGAAATTTTCAATCTGGCGGAAGAAGTAAAGGTAACAAAAACCAATTTAAAGAAATTAATTGGACGTAAATTGGCTGCCCGTGTTTTGAAGACGTGGGTAGAAGACTTTGTGGATGAGGATACCGGTGAGGTTGTTTCTATTGAACGTAATGATGTTATTATCGATCGTGAATCCGTACTCGATAGTGACAACATTGAAGCTATTCTGGAATCCGGAACACAAAACATTTTGTTACACCGTGATGATCAGAATCTTTCAGATTTTGCTATTATATATAACACACTTCAGAAAGACCCAAGTAACTCTGAGAAAGAGGCTGTATTATATATCTACAGACAGTTAAGAAACGCAGAACCTGCTGACGAGGCAAGTGCACGTGAGGTTATCACTAACCTGTTCTTTTCTGAAAAGAGATATGACCTGGGTGAAGTGGGACGTTACAGAATTAATAAAAAGTTAGGACTTTCTACCAGTGATGATGTAAAGGTTCTGACTAAAGAAGATATAATCGAAATCATCAAGTATCTGATTGAATTGATTAATTCAAAAGCAATTGTTGATGATATTGACCACTTAAGTAACCGTCGTGTCCGTACCGTAGGTGAACAGTTATATAATCAGTTCGGTGTTGGTCTGGCACGTATGTCACGTACAGTCCGTGAACGTATGAATGTTCGCGACAATGAAGTATTTACTCCGATTGATTTGATTAATGCGAAGACTATTTCTTCTGTTGTGAATTCATTCTTCGGAACCAATGCTTTATCTCAGTTTATGGACCAGACAAACCCGTTAGCGGAAATTACCCATAAACGTCGTTTGTCTGCATTAGGTCCCGGCGGGTTATCCCGTGAGCGTGCCGGTTTTGAGGTGCGTGACGTTCACTATACTCATTATGGCCGTTTGTGTCCTATTGAAACACCGGAAGGACCGAACATTGGTTTGATTTCTTCTTTATGTGTATATGCTAAGATTAATGATCTTGGATTTATTTCTACTCCTTACCGTAAAGTAGAAAATGGTAAAGTAGACTTTTCAGAAGAAGGTCTGGCTTATTATACGGCAGAGGAAGAAGAAGAAATGACTATTGCCCAGGGGAATGCTCCTTTGGATGATGAAGGTAAATTTATTCGTGACAGGGTAAAATCACGTTTTGAAGCGGACTTCCCTGTAGTGGCACCTTCTGAAGTTCAGTTAATGGACGTTTCTCCTACACAGATTGCTTCTATTGCTGCCTCATTGATTCCTTTCCTTGAACATGATGATGCAAACCGTGCGTTGATGGGTTCTAACATGATGCGTCAGGCTGTTCCTTTGTTACGGACTGATTCCCCTATTGTGGGAACTGGTATTGAAGCGCAGGTTGCAAGAGATTCACGTACTCAGATTGTTGCTGAACGTGAAGGTGAAGTGGTATATGTAGATGCGACCTGTATCAAAATAAAATATGACCGTACAGAAGATGAGGAATTTGTAAGTTTCGAGGATGCGGTTAAAACATATATTATCCCTAAATGGCGTAAGACTAACCAAAGTACAACGGTTGACTTACGTCCGATTTGTTCCCGTGGGGACCGGGTGGTTGCAGGTCAGATTCTGACTGAAGGTTACTCTACTCAATTAGGAGAACTTGCTCTGGGACGTAACGTAAAAGTGGCGTATATGCCCTGGAAAGGTTACAACTATGAGGATGCCATCGTATTGAATGAACGTATGGTACGTGAAGACTTCTTTACTTCTATCCATGTGGATGAATACATTCTTGAAGCTCGGGAGACAAAACGGGGTATGGAAGAATTAACTTCAGATATTCCAAATGTAAGTGAAGAAGCAACCAAAGATTTGGATGAAAGAGGTATCGTACGTGTAGGTGCACGTATTGAACCGGGAGACATTCTGATTGGTAGGATCACTCCGAAAGGAGAATCAGATCCTTCTCCGGAAGAAAAACTGCTTCGTGCTATCTTCGGGGATAAGGCCGGTGATGTAAAAGATGCTTCATTGAAAGCAACCCCTTCTTTACGTGGAGTTGTAATTGAAACAAATCTGTTCTCTAAAGCTGTAAAGAAACATAAATCACGTTTGACTGACAAAGCTATTCTTCTAAAACTGGATGAAGAATATGAAGAAAAACTGGCAAAACTGAAAAATGTTCTTGTAGATAAGCTGTTACAACTGACTGACGGTAAAGTTTCTCAGGGTGTAAAAGACTTTATGAACACTGAAGTGATTGCTAAAGGTGTGAAATTCAGCCGTAAGGATCTGGAAGCTTTGGATTATAGTTCTGTACAGGTAAGTAAATGGACTACTGATAATCAGAAAAATGATTTGATAAAAGAAGTTATTTTGAATTATCTGAAAAAGTATAAAGAATTGGATGCTGAATTGCGCCGTAAGAAGTTTGACCTGACTATAGGGGATGAACTTCCTACCGGTATTGTTCAGATGGCTAAAGTATATATTGCTAAGAAACGTAAAATTCAGGTAGGTGATAAGATGGCTGGACGTCATGGTAACAAAGGTATTGTTTCCAAAATTGTTCGCCAGGAAGATATGCCTTTCCTTGAAGATGGAACTCCGGTTGATATTTGTTTGAATCCACTTGGGGTACCCTCACGTATGAATCTTGGACAGATTTTTGAAGCAGTATTAGGTTGGGCCGGACAAAGCATGGGTGTTAAATTTGCTACTCCTATTTTTGACGGTGCTTCTTTGGATGACCTGAATGAATGGACGGATAAAGCGGGAGTACCCCGTTATGGTAAAACTTATCTGTACGACGGTGGAACCGGTGAACGTTTTGACCAGCCTGCTACTGTAGGGGTTACTTACTTCCTGAAACTGGGTCACATGGTTGATGATAAGATGCATGCCCGTTCAATCGGTCCTTATTCATTGATTACTCAACAGCCGTTAGGTGGTAAAGCACAATTCGGGGGACAGCGTTTCGGAGAAATGGAGGTTTGGGCGCTTGAAGCATTTGGTGCAGCCCATATCTTACAGGAGATTCTGACAATTAAATCAGATGATGTTGTAGGACGCTCCAAAGCGTACGAAGCTATTGTAAAAGGGGAACCAATGCCACATCCGGGTATACCTGAATCGTTGAATGTATTACTTCACGAGTTGAGAGGTCTTGGTTTAAGTTTCACTTTGGATTAATTGATAACTCTTTATAATTAACATAACACATGGCTTTTAGAAAAGAAAACAAAATAAAGAGTAGCTTTTCAAAAATCACTATCGGTTTAGCTTCACCGGAAGAAATTCTGGAAAATTCCAGCGGTGAAGTTTTGAAACCGGAAACGATCAACTATCGTACATACAAACCTGAACGTGACGGTCTGTTCTGCGAGCGTATTTTTGGGCCTATTAAGGACTACGAATGCCATTGCGGTAAATATAAACGTATTCGTTATAAAGGTATTGTCTGTGACCGTTGTGGAGTGGAAGTTACAGAAAAGAAGGTGCGTCGTGAACGTATGGGGCATATTCGCCTGGTTGTTCCGGTTGCACATATCTGGTACTTCCGTTCACTACCTAACAAAATCGGTTATTTATTAGGTATTCCTACTAAAAAACTGGATTCTATTATTTACTACGAACGTTACGTTGTAATTCAATCGGGTTGCGTAGAGGAAGTAGCTGAATTGGATTTATTATCAGAAGAAGAATATTTGAATATCCTGGATAACCTGCCAAAGGAAAACCAGATGTTAGATGATTCTGACCCGAATAAATTTATAGCGAAGATTGGAGCAGAAGCAGTCTATGACTTGTTAGCTCGTCTTGATTTGGACACTTTGTCTTATGATTTACGTCACCGTGCAAGTACAGATACTTCGCAACAACGTAAAAATGAGGCATTGAAACGTTTACAGGTGGTAGAATCTTTCCGGGCATCCCGTGGACGTAACCGTCCTGAATGGATGATTGTGAAAGTTGTTCCTGTAATTCCGCCGGAATTACGTCCGTTAGTGCCGTTAGATGGTGGTCGTTTTGCAACTTCTGATTTGAATGACCTATACCGTCGTGTGATTATCCGTAACAACCGTCTGAAAAGATTGATTGACATCAAAGCTCCGGAAATTATCTTACGTAATGAAAAACGTATGCTTCAGGAAGCTGTGGATTCACTGTTCGATAACTCACGTAAATCAAGTGCTGTCAAAACAGATGCTAACCGTCCGTTGAAATCATTGTCGGATAGCTTGAAAGGTAAACAGGGACGTTTCCGTCAGAACTTGCTTGGTAAACGTGTCGATTATTCTGCACGTTCGGTTATCGTTGTAGGGCCTGAATTAAAAATACATGAATGTGGTTTGCCTAAAAATATGGCAGCCGAATTATATAAACCTTTCATTATCCGTAAACTTATAGAACGTGGTATCGTTAAAACGGTAAAATCTGCTAAAAAAATAGTGGACCGTAAAGAGCCTGTTGTATGGGATATTCTGGAATATGTAATGAAAGGACACCCTGTATTGCTGAACCGTGCTCCTACACTTCACCGTTTAGGTATTCAGGCATTTCAGCCTAAATTGATTGAAGGGAAAGCAATTCAGTTACACCCATTAGCTTGTACGGCTTTTAATGCTGACTTTGATGGTGACCAGATGGCGGTTCACTTACCTTTGGGTAATGAAGCTGTTCTGGAAGCTCAGATGTTGATGCTTGCATCTCATAACATTTTGAACCCAGCTAATGGTGCTCCGATTACTGTACCTTCACAGGACATGGTATTGGGACTTTATTACATCACAAAACTTCGGCCTGGAACAAAAGGCGAAGGTCTTACTTTCTATGGTGTAGAAGAAGCCATGATTGCTTATAACGAAGGAAAAGTGGCTATTCACGCGCCTGTTAAAGTAATTGTGGATGATATAGTGGATGGTGAGCCAACCAAACGTATGATTGAAACATCTGTTGGTCGGGTAATGGTGAATGAATTTGTTCCGAAGGAAGTAGGTTATGTAAATGAGTTGTTGGGTAAAAAAGCTTTACGTGACATCATTGGTGACGTAATTAAAATCTGTGGTGTAGCTCGTACTGTACAGTTCCTGGATGACATTAAAAACTTAGGTTACTATATGGCATTCAAGGGTGGATTGTCTTTCAATCTGGCAGACGTACTTATTCCGGAAGAAAAGAACGAATTGATCAAACAGGGGGATGAAGAAGTAGAGCAGATTCTGAACAGTTATAATATGGGATTCATTACATTTAATGAACGTTATAACCAGATTATTGATATCTGGACTCATATTAACAACCGTCTTTCTACTATTCTTATCAACCAGTTGACTAAAGATAACGACGGATTTAATTCGGTCTTCATGATGATGGATTCCGGGGCTCGTGGTTCTAAAGAACAGATTCGTCAGTTGTCTGGTATGCGTGGTTTGATGGCAAAACCTCAAAAGAGTGGAGCTGAAGGTGGTCAGATTATTGAAAACCCGATTCTTTCAAACTTTAAAGAAGGTTTGTCAGTGTTAGAGTACTTTATTTCTACTCACGGTGCGCGTAAAGGTTTGGCCGATACCGCATTGAAAACAGCGGATGCAGGTTATCTTACTCGTCGTCTGGTTGACGTTTCACATGATGTGATCATTAATGAAGAAGACTGTGGAACACTCCGTGGATTACTTTGTACAGAATTGAAAAATAACGAAGAGGTTATTGCTTCTCTTTATGAACGTATCTTGGGTCGTGTATCTGTTCATGATGTATATCATCCACAAACAGGTGATTTACTTGTAGAATCCGGGGAAGAAATCCGGGAAGATGCAGCTAAGAAAATCCAGGAGTCACCTATAGAAAATATTGAAATCCGTTCTGTATTAACTTGTGAGTCTAAAAAAGGTGTTTGTGCAAAATGTTACGGACGTAACCTGGCCACAGGGCAAATGGTTCAACGAGGTGAAGTGGTAGGAGTTATTGCTGCACAATCAATCGGTGAGCCTGGTACACAGTTGACACTGCGTACATTCCACGTCGGTGGTATCGCATCAAACATTGCAACAGAAAGTAGTATTACTTCTAAATATGAGGGTATTATTGAGATTGACGAACTTCGTTCGGTTATAGCTGAAGATGCTGCAGGTAAATCTCATCAGGTAGTGGTTAGCCGTCTGGCTGAATTACGTATCGTAGACCAGAATACAAAGATTGTTTTATTAACCCACAATATTCCTTACGGTTCTAAACTGTATTTCAACAGTGGTGATAAGGTGAAAAAGGGTGATCTGATTCTGGAATGGGATCCGTTTAATGCTGTGATCGTATCGGAAGTTGCCGGTAAGATTGAATTTGAAAATGTGGTAGAAAACGTTACTTACAAAGTTGAGAGTGATGAAACTACCGGTTTGAAAGAAAAAATCATTATCGAGTCCAAAGATAAGACCAAAGCTCCGGCTGCTCATATCCTGGATGAGAATGGAAATTATCTGAAGAACTATTCACTGCCGTTGGGTGCGCACGTTGTGAAAGAAAATGGTGATACAGTGAAAGCTGGGGAAGTCTTGATGAAAATACCACGTGCCGTAGGAAAAGCAGGTGATATTACCGGTGGTCTTCCACGTGTAACAGAGTTGTTTGAGGCGCGTAACCCATCTAATCCGGCTGTAGTTTCTGAAATTGATGGTGAAGTAGGATTTGGTAAGATTAAACGTGGTAACCGTGAAATTACTGTAACTTCAAAATTAGGAGAAGTGAAGAAATACATGGTTCCGTTATCTAAGCAGTTGCTCGTACAGGAAAATGACTATATTCGTGCCGGTATGCCATTATCTGATGGTGCAACAACTCCTTCTGATATTCTGGCTATCAAGGGACCTACTGCCGTACAGGAATATATTGTGAACGAAGTACAGGACGTATATCGTTTGCAAGGAGTGAAAATAAATGATAAACACTTTGAAGTAATCGTTCGGCAGATGATGCGTAAGGTTGAGGTGGTTGATCCGGGAGATACCCGTTTCCTTGAACAACAAATCGTTGATAAACTGGATGTAATGGATGAAAATGACCGTATCTGGGGTAAGAAGGTTGTTTTAGATCCAGGTGATTCTCAGACAATGAAGGCCGGACAAATTGTTACAGCCCGTAAATTAAGAGATGAAAACAGTATGTTGAAACGTCGTGACCTGAAAACGGTTGAAGTGCGTGATGCAATACCTGCTACTGCTAATCAGATTCTACAGGGTATTACCCGTGCAGCATTGCAGACAACCAGTTTCATGTCGGCTGCCTCTTTCCAGGAAACAACCAAAGTGTTGAACGAGGCTGCTATCAATGGAAAGGTAGACCGTCTGGAAGGATTGAAGGAGAATGTAATTTGTGGTCACCTTATTCCTGCCGGTACAGGCCAGCGAGATTTCGACAAATTAGTGGTAGGTGCGCGTGATGAATTCGAACGTATCTATGCTAATCGTAAGAATGTAGTAG
>JAJBTP010000046.1 GCA_020860805.1 Tannerellaceae bacterium
CTCTTGAAACCTCTGGATCATGTATAGCCATATATCTTTTACCTTGATAAGTGCATGAACAAAGTTTCAAAGAGATACCTAAAGAAAGAATATGAGAAACTTTATATATATTTTCTCCGGCTCCAGAATATCCTGTTCCATAAATTACCGGCAATGCAGAAGTCGCAGACTGGGTGCGCACCCTAAATAAAATACCATATGCATAACTATTTCCATTAACATCAACGGAATTAAGAAGGATTACGGCTTTTTCATAATCCTGTTTACTTCCCAATTGCTTATTTCCTATAGCTGCTTTATCTCCTTTACTCATTAATCCATGAGTTTCTTCTGAAACCAATGGATAAAGATTACTCTTTTTTATTTGTACACTTTCTCCGGAACTGGTCAAGGCCCGGACATATTCATTGTCACCCAGGGATGTCACTTGGTTAAGATCCTTTTCTTTCTTTGCCATGATGTTGGAATTAAAGGGGATTAATTATGAGTAAGATATATCACGTAGAACTAAAAGAACCCAAAGACGGAAAACAACATTTTTACTTTGGCTCTCGTGCAGCAATCTATCAGGAACTATCCCGGCAGGAAATCGGCATAGCGTTAAAATCCTTGACCAACAATCATAAATTCGCTGACGGAGATTATACCAATAAAAAATGCACCATCCGCCTGGGCTACATCACACGTAAAAAAGGAAACAGAGGTAAAAAACAAATTAACATGGGAAAGAAACAAATTACATCAGAACGCATCGACGGACCCACACCATCCGGAGGTGATTACTCCGAAATATACTATCAGGATGCAGCAGGAAACCCCATCGACAAAGAAAAAGCAGTCACAGCCATAATCCGGGAATGCTCCGTAGATGGCGAACTAATCAACGAGACTTTTGCTTCTCTTGATTCCTAACGATTTCCTCAATAATCTTACTTCTGTTCGGATATGTCTTTTTAAAGAATTCCGTATCTGTACAGTAGCCACTTATACTATCGGCAAAGTCCTCAACGTAGGATTTTGCCCTTGTAGCATAAGAAGAAACATACGCATCTCCACTAACCTTATAATCCTTCGTAGCAGCATCCTTCCATTTTTTCGTATTGGAAACCCTACCCAAATTCCGGTCCAGATTATGTCCCGACTCATGTGCCAACACCTCCAACAAATAAGAATCAGAAATCTTCTTCCTATTCTTATAAAAAGTAATAGTACCAGTTCCACCAGTCGCAAAACTCGTAAAATTCTTAATACCATAAGTCTTCTCCCAATACTCATCCTGAGGATTCCGGTAATCCAATAACTGCACCTCCTTAACCGTCTCCTGCAACCATACCGGAAGTTCATTAAACTGCTTACCCAGCTGCTCAATACTAATATGCTGAAACCTCGGATTTATATCTTTAGGAACAACAAAATCCACCCCACACCATTCCTATAAATACTAACATCCCGGGCATGGCTACTATCCGGCGCAGCAGTACCATTACTCAACCAAAAACCCTTCTTCTCTTTATACAACCGCAAAGCACCCTCTTCCGCATCCACATACTCCCGATTATCCCTAATCCAATAAGGAACAGAACCAGCCCCATCAATCCGCTCTCGATTCTCCTTAACCCATTTTTTTAACTCCGGAGGAACATCCCGTATTTCCCCTTCAAACTCCGGTGCATCTTCTTCGCTTCCATTCAAAATATAACTCTGCCTCTCAATAAAATCCTCCTCCGATGCCAAAATAGGAACAGCAAAACAACGACATTGAGGATGCCAGCCAGTAAATTTAAAATCTTTCGGATACCTTCCTGCCAAATCATCGCATATATCTTTTACCGGATGATTATTAGAGCATTTTATCTCAATCCCGATAACGAAATCCATCTGATTCCATCTGGTATAATCCGCTTCCCTGTATGCCATATTAGTCTCCGTCCGGACCAACCGCATAGCATTCTTATGAGAAGACCGGTAAACCCCTTGCCCTGGATGATACGCCTTAGCATTTTTGGAAAGCTGCAAATCCCCATATTTATCCCGTACCCGCCGGAACAACCGCTCAGGTTTCTCCAAACATTTTCGGACACTTTTACTCAGCGTAGCCGCACTCTTACCCTCACCAATACCCAAATCCAAGGAAAGCTCCAGCTCTTGCGTAAACTGGCTCGTAAGATTCCAAACACGGCTGGATAAATTCATTCCGCCGTCTGCCCTATTTATAAAACTATCCCGGGCCTCAGAATTACGCTGAAAATACTTCGCCAAATGATTCTTCTCAAGCGCCCTCTTACCGAAAACAGCCTGTACAAGTTCATCATTCTTTAAATTAGCCGCTTCCCATTCCTCCGTACAACTGGTTCGAATAAAAGAATAAAGCCGGTTATACATCTCCCGGAGCAAATCGTTCGTCTTGGCATCAACATTCCGGTAATCGGAAAACTGAAACAACCTATCCTTATCAACCTCCGAAACATCAACCAGGTCAACAATACGAGAAATATAATCACGATAAATCTGCTGCACACCTCCGGCATAACCCTCAGTGCGTAGAAACAACAGTTTTCTATACTTATCATGATTAAACTTTGCCATTATAAGCCTCTACCGAAAATATCGTCCCGTTTCTTCAACCGTTCCTCTCTTTCCTTTCGGATACGCTCCTTCTCCAGTATAGGGTCTTTAATAAGCGGATTCATTTCGATATAAGTCTCTTCACTCAAACCACCATCATCCTTAGCTCGGCCAAGATCAGTAAGAACTTCCGCTATATCCTCAGCGAATGGTTCCTGAAATTCATGTCCGATAACAGTCTTTTCTACCTGTGTACTTAACCGGATATCGGTAACATTTCCAATAATAGCCAAAACAAGTTTAGCAATACGGTCTAATAAATCTTCGTGTGTTTCTTTGTGTTTGCTTGCTTTTATATCAGCCAGGAACATAAGCTGTTTTAGTGCTTTCCCTGATACCCCGGAAAGGCTCCTCATAGTTTCCATGTCGATTTTTGGAGTAAATGACTTGGTAAGGATATGGTTTTGCAACCATTCGATTTCCTTTTCTTTAGATGCAGGAGCGTTATCCCATGTAAGATACTTGGCTGCATTTTCGACTCCTTCTTCATCATCCACAATAAGCACTTTGCCTGGCTCCTGTTTTTCCGGTAGATTTTCAATAAGACTGGCAGACATCAGCGCGATAGGATCCGCAAAGTAATCATTAGTATCTCCTGTTTTGGATGCAATATGCTCTTCCCGGTTGATAAGGTGAAAAACATCTCCCCATTCTTTCTTTTGCTGGAAAATAATAAGAGGAATTTTGCCGATAAGATTTTCCTCCTCAATAATCTGCCAACTGCCGCCGACCTGCTTGCAACGGAAGATAATATTAGGAGTAAATATATCAAAGTGATAAACAACGTCGGTACCTTCCCGCAGAAAATAACCCCAACCGGCACTAAGCAGATTGCCATACTGGTCCCATTGCGTACGGATTTCATCACCTAAACTCTTAGCTAAGATTTTTACCTGTACATCCGGTTGTCCTTTCTTGTTCCGGAATACACGCCATAACATCGCAGATGTCTCTTCTGCACCAGCTAACCGCTTACATTGGCGGATACGGGAATTAAAGCGAACATCTTTAAGGATTGCAATAAAGCGCTGAAATACTTCATCTGTTCCCTGGGAATCTTGCGTCCATTTAACAGGTCGTCCATAAAGGAATACTAAAGATATCTCATTAATATAAACGGGATACGGAACAGGTAACCTCCAAACTGACTCTGTTTTCAACCAGTTCCCTTTTTTATCATACACCTGCTTATCCGGACGCTCCATAATAGGATGCGTATCCGTATTATATTCTTTGAGTGCTGCTATTGCTGCACTTTCGTGGCTACTCATCTGCTCTTTGATTCCATCCACGTTCTTCTCAGAAATCAGCTTTGCAAATTCCTGTTCCTGTCCGGCTACCATATTGAGGTTACTAACTTCCATAGAATATCATTTTTTACAGTCCAAACATTGCTTTATTTACATTTCTCGGTACATTTACACCTTTATAATCAAACCACTTGCGCATCAGGAAAACATCCCGCCAGTCAGGCGAACGGTTAATCTCTGCCTTAATCTCCGCCTTTGGTTTCAATTTCAGTTTCTTATCATCATCCGATTTCCAGCTCTGAAGTTGCTCCAGGTCGATAATAATCTTTTCTTTTTCATCCTCCGAAATCTCCGCTTCAAAACCAACCTCATTATCATTAATCCGCTCAGCCAGCTTATAACCACACTGCGCCTGCAAATTCTCATAATTTTCCCCTTTCAAAGGAGAAGAACCATTCACAAACCCCTTAATTCGGCAATTATCCACCACACCACCGCCAACACCATCCTCGTCAGCAATAGACCGGTACCGTGGAAATCTATATTTCTCCCGGAAAAAATTAATACATTCCTGAATCTTAGTAGTCTTGCTAACAGCGAAAATCCGGTAATCAATAATTACCCAACCATCCCAGACAGCAATAATAGCTTTATCTGCCCCAAAACGGGCAATATCCGCAGTCAGGTATTTTACTCCTGTCTTTAATGCAAGCGGATTGCCGAAAATCTCAGTCAGAGAATCATAACTACAAAGAGCGTTCGGATTATCGTCATAATCCCAGTTCCCCCTCCGGAGACGTTCAAACTTAATCTTATCCGCAGTAGACTCTAAAGCTTCAATATAACCACTCTCAATAAACGGATTATCATCTACCAGACAAGCCAGATAAATCATTCTTTTTGGCAACTCCCTCTTTATAGCAGGCTTATAAAAAAGTCGTATACATCCAGTTCTTTTTGGGATTACACGTAATAAAAAGCTTCCTCAACAAACCGTACTGGTCATTCATATGCCGCCCGATACGCGTTTTCAAAGTATCATAAGCACCGAAATTAACCTCTCCACCCTCTTCAATCCACCCTCCGGTATACTCCAGCGAACCGAACCGTTCATATAAGGGGTCGTCATTCGGTTTAAACTTCAAATCCAGCAAATCAATCCGTGACCCATTCGCAAACTGGATATAATGGTCCTGCCCGTTATAAGTATAATCTACATCCTTTTTGATGTTGTATTTCTTACAGACCTTATCGAATGTCACCAACGTAGATTCCCGGAGCCGTTTCAAAGACTCCCGCCCCATAAACCACCTCGTTTCCGGAAAAGCAAGAGCCGAAAAAACTAACCAGGCACAATCCGTCCAAGATTTTGCACCACCAGCCGCACCACCATACAAAAACTCCACATACTTATCATCCGTCAGAATCCGCAGAGCCTTTTCCTGCTTCGTATGCTTCTTGCCGTCCTGGGTAGTAATAAAGTCAAAGACCCCTCTTTTAAAAAGCTCAACCCTTACATCTAAAAGTGCATTACTTGTTCTCATCCACCTTCGCCTGAACTAATAAAGATTCAAATTCTTTTAGCTGCTCAATTGAAAGTTTGGACGGGTCAAACTCAGGAAATAACGACTCACCATTCTTGCCGGTTACTTCCATAGATTGTTTATTACGTCATTCCTGGGGAGATTTGTTTGTCTGAAAATGAATAATAGCACCCAGGTTTGGTGCTATATGCTTTTTGGTAACAGTTCTTTCTTTGACTTTGGGTTTGCCTTTACCGTCATCGATTATAACCGTTTTGGTTTCTTCGTAGTCGTACCCTTTAATAAGTTTAGCAATACTGTTCCTGCATTCCACAAGGCGGTCAGCGTCGGCTTCCTCTTGAGCCTTTTTAATAGCGTCAGAAAAGTCAGATTTTTCTTTCAACCATCGGTAGTAAGTATCTTTAGTAATATCTACCTTTTCACAAATTTCAGCAATAGAATAGCTATCCTCTAAAATTAGAGAACAAATCGAATCTACTAAACCCTTGCTGTATTTTGCCATCCGCTAAGATCATTTTTCACAATCTCCGCGCTCTATATTGTTAAACATTGTTTCTGCAATATCTATACAGGTTTCCAGTTCATCAATCCGCGCTTTCAACTCAACATACTTTCTCTTATCCTCAGGAGTAACGACACCAGACGTTTCTAAGCTTGCAAGCTCATTTTTCTTACGTTCCAGCCTTTTTACGATAACTTCTTTATATATCATGCAAATTGTCGTTTTCATGCGCTCAAAATTGATTTAAGCGCTAAATTATTACTTCTTATTGATTTGTACAAATTGCATAAATTCCGCCCGGGTCGCCGCATTCTCAAAAGCACCAGTAAATATACATGCCGCCATCTTTCCGGGTTTCTTTACCCCTCGCATAGTCTTACAAAGATGCTCACCCTCCATAATAAGTGCAATTCCCTGCGGTGGGTAATCATCCTGCAAAGCATCTTCTACCGCTTTGATAATATCAGTAACAAGCCGTTCCTGTACCTGTAATCGGGCTGAATGATAATCCACAATGCGGGCAATTTTAGAAAGACCAATAACCTTACCGTTAGGATGGGGAATATAAGCAAACCAATAACTACCAAAAAAAGGCATACAATGATGCTCACACATAGAATAGAAAGAGCCCGTATCTGAAACCATACCATTATAAGTAACTCCATCCTCACCATTACGGAAAGTTGTAATCTTAGGAGCTTCCTCCGGATTATATCCCCGGAATATCTCTTTAAACATTCTCACCATTCTGTCGGGAGTACCAACAAGGCCCGGACGTTCCGGAACCTCGCCGATGTGCCGCAAAATTTCTTTTATTGAATGTTCAACAGCTTGTGTGTCTGAATGCTTAATTTCCATTCTGGATTCCTCTTTATAAAATTAATAACGTCCTCAGTATTCTTTCCCGAGCAAGGCTGTAAATAATAAATATTAGCTTTCATATGTTTATACTTATACAAATCCTGTCCGGTACAAACTACTTTCAATTCATCAATAGAATTCAACACCACCGGTAACCCCTCCTTTGGAGAACAAGTCACCCAATCAACAGAAGGAGGCAACTTAATAGTACCATTAGTTTCCACCTGTACAAATTTTCCTCTGGCTTTAATAGCATCCACCAGCATTGTATCAATCTGCAACCCGGGTGCACCTCCGGTTAATACCACATGAGTAGCCGGATACTTTACAATTTCAGCCACAATCTCTTCATTGCTTAACATTTGCCCTTCTGTATGCTCAGTATCGCAAAAAAACATTTTAAATTACATCCTGAAAAGCGGACAAACACAGCGGGAGTTCCGGTAAAATAACCTTCTCCCTGAATACTGTAAAAAATCTCATTTACCTTCTTCATAAAAAGCCATATTATTTTCTGACTCTTGAACCAACACTTTGAAAGCCTCCGGAATCTCGTCACAAATCCATTTAGTCATATTTTCAGCGGTAGTATTGAAAGGAAGAACTTTATTAAGGTTCTTATGGTCCAGTTGCTTGTGTATCTTTTCCTTTATCTGAGAAAAGTCCACCACCATGCCGTCAGCATTCAATTCTCTTGCCCGGCACCAAACTGTAATTGTCCAGTTATGCCCGTGCAGATTCTCACATTTGCTCGGATAGGAAAGTTTCAGGCTGTGAGATGCCGATATTTCCATTCTTTTTCTGACTGTGTACATATAGTTGTTATTTAAAAAGGTTCAAAACCTGTAAAATCTCTTTTTCTTCCTGCTTTCTTCCATACTTACCTGCGTGGATTAGCGGCAGGATATCGGATTTTATATAAGAAATTGCTTTGGTTACTATTTCCGGAGGGAACTGATACCCATTCAAGGCAAACGCTATAAATTTCCGGTAGCAGGGTTTACAGCTCCAGCACTCCTCACCATTGTGTGGATGATAGCAACTGAAAGAGGAATTAAATGCTTCCTGAATATCTCCACCCTGTTCGACAAACATCCGCACCAGCTCCGTCTTGGTGTGTTTCTTAAAATCGAGATTAATCCGGATTTCTCTTTTTTCCGTCCAGTGCTGCTCCTGATAGAGATAAGTAAGAAGCGGTTCATGTAAATCGGCAAACATGGGAGATTTATCCAGCACCCGGTCTCCGGCTGTTGCTCCCAGGCATATTTCATTGCCGTAATTAGTAGCAAGTCCGATTAAAAACATATTTCGCAAAGGAATAATCTTATCTTCGCGTTCCCATGCAGATAAATCCAGCTTTATGACAATAACATCTTCCGGTAGCCGCTCGATTTCTTCCTGAGAATATTCAGTATTCATATCCACATACAGTTTTACATCCGGCTTCCAGATTTTGTCGATTAGCCAGCTATCCATCCCTCCGGAATAAAGGAGTACTTTCTTATCAAAGGTATTGTTCTGCATATTTTTGAAATTTTACCCATTCATTAAAATTGTGCTTATTTACTATCGTGTGCGATTTCGCCCGCTTTCCTTTTGGTGGTTTAAACTTTATCATTTCACCGTCCTTATAGAGGAACATTTGCCCATACCGTGCACCAGCCAACCAGGTAGTACTATCGATGCTATCGAATTTTAGAAACGGAAGAAATTTTGTATCAGTAAAACCTAAGCCGTGAATTTTGCTGTTCCGTTTGTGAGCTTCCTGAATAAACCACCGCAGAACCATTGG
>JAJBTP010000338.1:0-3659 GCA_020860805.1 Tannerellaceae bacterium
CCTGTTAACTACTTATGATAACATTCTGCTGGATAGTATACCTACTACGCCTGAAAATGTTTTTGATGAAAGAGTGTATAAACCGGCAGACCGCCAGGAAGTCCTGGATTTTATTAATCGTGACCTTGATTATGCCATCAAACATCTGGATTATAAAGTGAATCCGGGAATCATTAGCCAGGGATTGGCACGTCAGCTACGGGCAGAGACTGCTATGTGGGAAGAAGATTATTCAACAGCAACTACACATACAGATGCAATTATCAATAGTGGCCAATACGGATTAGTTGGTATCAGCGAAGTATTCGGAAATGATATCAATCATAAGGAATCTTTGATGGCATGGCAGTTTAATGAACTGGCTGGTGGGGAAGAGGCAACTTTGGCCGGTGGTGATGGGCATGTGTTGGGGGCTTGCTTCCAGGCTCGTTTTTATGAAATTAGTATTGTAGGGGAAGCAGTTGCACCTATTCTGGAAGATGCAGCTTATGGAGGGAATGCCTATGGGTGGACCTATCCGAATGATTATCTTCGTTCATTGTATGATGAAGAAAAGGACAAACGTATGCAGTTCTATTTTTACCCGGATGCACTGTATGGAAATAATCCGGCTTCACCTTATTATGAAAAGAAACTACCGGGCGAACCTCCATATTCTACTCAACTACGTGAATATACCTGGAGTCTTATGAAATACCGTGATTTGGATAAACCGCCTAAACGAGCTCTTTCTTACAAACCTTTCATGGCTTACCGTCTGGCAGAAACCTATATTTTAGGAGCTGAGGCACACTGGCGCGCAGGAAATACACCAAAGGCACTTGAATATTTGAATGAAGTACGTCGCAGAGCTGGTCTTGATGATGTTGATACAATCGATTTGCAAACTATTATGGATGAACATGCCCGTGAATTATGTTTTGAAGGTAAACGCTGGTTTTTCCTGAAACGAATAGGTAAACTGGTTGAACAAGTAAATAAGTACCATCGTTTTGGTAGTACAATAAATAGTATCGAACCAACTCAAATGAAGGAACACATGGTACGTTGGCCGATACCACAAGCACAGATTGATGCAATGGGTACTTTCCCGCAGAACCCGGAGTATTAACGTATAATTTAATTTACACATTAATTAACCATGAGTGTTCCGAAGCCTGTAAGGCTTGCATATAACTACCCCCGGTTGCGATATATTGGGGGTAGTTAAATACATAACAATTATAATATGAAACGAATCATAACAATCTTAGTATGTTTTTTTACAGGGGCTATACTTAGCGCTCAAACCGGTAAAACTATTCCGGTAAAAGCACGTGAAAATAGTACGGTTGAGAAATGGGATACCTATCAGGCGCTTACTGTAGAAAACCTGAAAGGTTTTAAAAAGGGAAAAGAACCTGCTTTATCAAAATTTAGTGGTTATAAGGTAAACCGGCAAGATGCAACCGGCTTTTTTCGTACAGAACAAATAGCGGGTCGCTGGTGGATTATTGACCCCGAAGGTTATCCTTTTCACCACCGTGCAGTAGTAGCCTATGAACCGGGACGTTCGGAAAAACAACAATTGGCTTTACAGGAAAAATTTGGTACCCGTACCGGTTGGTTAGAGGCTGAAACAAAGAGGCTGCGTTCGTATGGATTTAATGGAGCAGGTGCCTGGTCGGCAGTGAAAGATATGCGTATGACTGAATCACCTCTGGTTTATACCGTGATTGTCAATCCGATGGGAAATTATAATCATGAACAAAAAAAGAAATACGGTGGCTCTTACCGGATTGCTGGTTGGCAGGGATATCGTTTTAACCTGCCGATGGTATTTGACAAGGAATTCGAAGAATACGTAGAACGTTCTCTGGCTCCTTTAGCAGAATATAAAGATGACCCGTATTTATTAGGGTATTTTACTGACAATGAATTACCCTGGTATACGGATGCATTAGACCGCCATTTACAATATCTTGCTAAGGATGAACCAGGTTATCTGGCTGCATATGAATGGCTGAACAAACGCAAAGGGAAAGATGCTGGCATAGAAGATATTACAGAAGAAGACCGGCAGGCCTTTTCTGCTTATTTTTTTGAAACTTATATGCAAAAAGTTACCTCCGTATTACGCCGGATAGACCCGAACCACATGTATTTGGGATGCCGTTTCAACCAGGAACCCCGGCAGGAGTTAACAAATCCGGAAATCTTTCGGGTAGCCGGCCAATATATGGATATAATTTCAATAAATCATTACCGGAAATGGGAACCAGATCAAAACCAATTACAGGAATGGAGAGAATGGTCAGGCCGTCCATTTCTGATTACTGAATGGTATGTAAAAGGAGAAGATTCAGGTTTGCCTAATGCCACCGGTGCCGGATGGAATGTGGAAACGCAGGATGACCGGGGTTTATTTTATGAGAATTTTACCCTGGGTTTACTCCGTAGTCCATATAGTGTGGGCTGGCATTGGTTCCGTTATCAGGATAATGACCCGGAAGATTTGTCGACAGACCCCTCTAACCGTGATTCCAATAAAGGAATTGTAGACCGTGATTATAATCCCTGGACAGACCTGCTTAACCGTACCCGGAATGTCAATAACCAGGTTTATAATCTGACCCGGTTTTTTGATGCACAAAAGAATAATTGACCTTTGTAATAATAAATAGAAAAGGGCTTACTTCACCGGTATAGTGAAGAAGCCTTTTCTTTTTATATGGATTTATAAATTAAAGGCTTCAACCAGGTCATCCAGTTGCCGGTCAGTCATGCCTTCCGGTTCATAGCCTGCCATACGTGCACTAAAATAAATTTGTGCTGATTTACTAAGCGTATCAATAGCATCAAAACATTCAATAATATCATTTCCTACAGCGAGAATACCATGTTTTTCCCAGAATACTACATCATGTTTTTCCAGTTGTTTGATAGTTGCACGGGCCAGTTCCAGTGTTCCCGGTATTTCATAAGGGACAATACCGATACCCCTGGGTACAATTATCCTGCACTCCGGTATCATGCTCCATAATAAACGCGTGATGTATTCTGAATTCAGAAAAGGTTTACAATGAGTCAGTCCTATCAGGTCGGTCGGATGAGTATGTAAAACTACTTTATTATCTTTACCCGATACTTTCAGATAGTTGTGCATTAAAAGATGAGAAGGCAATTCGGATGTCGGAATAATAGCCTGTGTGGCAATAATATCGAATGACTTTCCATCGCTGGCAATGCGAATCAGTGAACCGTTACAGAACGGGTCTTTACATACATAACGCATTCGCTTACCGGGTTCCCGTCACAAAAAAGAGATGGCCACATAAAGCGGTTACAGGTTCCGGTAAAAGTATCGGGTTACTAATAGCAGGTAAGGCTTTTTCTTCCTTATTTAGTAGGTCTGTTACATTCACAGATATATTACCCCCGTTTCGTTCAGCCCAACCTTTTTCCCATAAATAACCGGCTACTTCAGCAATCCGGTCAATTTCTTCCATTAAGTTTTTATTGTCTCGTATATTCATAACATATTATTTTTGTATTTGTAAATTTTACAGATCAACCTCCAATTACCTGTTAACGGTCATTTTTAAAGATTAGGTATAATCAATGAAATAATAAGAATCGTCATCCCGGTAACCAAAACAACTATTGTTTTAGTACCTGCA
>JAJBTP010000338.1:3669-8551 GCA_020860805.1 Tannerellaceae bacterium
GTACAATACCCCATATATTACTGAAAATAACATTCAGGGACATCAGTATACTCCAGGAAAAGGCCAGCATAACAGGAGAATCCGTAAAGAAACTTTTACCCATGCCCAGTCCGAAAAACCGAGAATACCAAAGGAGACCTGCCAGGGCACAAAATAAAATATTATTGGTTAAGACCTTTCCCGGAACCGATAGATATTCTTTAGCCGTCTTATTTTTTATATTCTGGTAAATACAATAAATAGTATTGGTAATGAATCCACCGGTAGTTACCAGTAGGATAACCGGGTTAAGAGCAAATAATTCATTGGCTCCTCCTGCTTTGGCTTTTTCCATAATTGCACTACCCGATTCAAGTCCGAGATTAAAACAGGCACTCATAACTCCCGCTAAAAGAGCCACAAAAGACCTTTTGTCAATGCGAAATCCTTAATGGCAGCTCGTTTCTCTTCATCAGACATATTTTGGGCACGCAGACTTCCTGCATAACCAATCACAGCAATACCTGCCAATGTCACACATACACCCATTAAAAGAAGTAATCCGTTACCACTGGTCAGATTCATTCCACCAAATACAGCAGGCAAAAGAGTACCGAAAGCAGAGCAGGTTCCCAACGAGATACTTTGTCCTAAAGCTACCCCCAGATATCGCATACTTAATCCGAAAGTAAGTCCGCCAATCCCCCATAAAATACCATATAAACGAGGCTGCATGATAGGAGTCGTGGCTAATAAACTGAAAAGGGTTTCTCCTTTTGGTATACCCAGGAAAGCTCCAAGTGCAGGAAATATCAGCCACGCAAACATCCCCTGTACCAGCCAGAAACATTCCCAGTTCCAGCCTTTTATTTTCTTAATGGGAACATATGAACTACTTTGTCCGAAACTTCCCAAAGAAATAATTAATAAACCAATTAATATATTCATATTTTTTGATTGTCAATAGCCTATTGCTTTCATCTTTTACCTGTAATATTTTTTTCGTATTGCTGGACATAGGTGATAAAGCTTTCACCTACAGGTACATTGTTTTGCAGGCAATACATATCCCACACAGCATTCCATGGTAAACTTTTAGCTTCTTCCTGTAGAGCCAGACGTTCGAAATATTTTCCTTCCGCTTCGTATTGTTCCAGTAAACCGGAAGGTTCCAGAATTGCCTGAATAAATGCTTTCTGGGTTGCCCGGCATCCTATTACATAGGCACCGATACGGTTGATAGTTGCATCAAAATAATCCAATCCGATATGTACACGATCAAGCGCCCGGCAACGGATAATTTCACGTGCCAGATCAGTCAGATCATCATTCAGAATGACCACATGATCGCTATCCCAACGAATAGGCCGACTTACGTGTAGCATAATTTCCGGGGTGAATAACAGGAGGGAAGATACTTTATCGGCAACACTTTCAGTCAGATGGAAATGTCCGGTATCGAGGGTTACAATTTTATTCTTTTTGGCACCATATCCCAGATAGAAATCATAGGAACCTACTGTATAGCTTTCCAGTCCGATACCAAACAGTTTAGCTTCGATACAATCTTTCATATTTGTATATTCAGTAGCAAAGATTTCATCCAGCGATTGTTCCAATAGTGCCCGGTATTTCAAACGGTTGGCAGGTACTTCTTTGCTTCCGTCATGTATCCAGAGATTCATCATGCATGGGTCATGCTGGAACTTACCCATCTCTTCGCTGATAGCCCGGCATCGTTTGGTATGTTCAATCCAGAAATTCCGGATATCATTATCCGGATTGGCAAGCGTCAGGTCACCACTTTTCGGGTGAGAGAAAGAAGTACTGTTGAAATCCAGTTTCAGGTTATTTTCTTTTGCCCATTCCATCCAACTTTGAAAATGGATAGGTTCTACTTCATTCCGGTCTACCACTTTACCCTGGAAATCTCCATAAATTTCATGCAGGTTGAGTCGATGATTGCCGGGAATATATTTCAAAGCCTCTTTTACATCATCCCGTAGTTCGTCAATGGTGCGGGCCCGGCCCGGATAATTACCGGTCACCTGTATACCTCCGGTTAGTGTACCTTCCTGGTTTTCAAAACCATTTACATCGTCAGCCTGCCAGCAATGCAGGGATAAGGATACGTTTTTCATACTTTCGAGTGCCTGTTCAACATTCACTCCTACTGCAGCATATCTCTCTTTTGCCAGTTCAAATGCACTCCGGATAATTGATTCTTTTGTCATGGAATTGTATGTATTTTAGTAATTAAGAAAGCTTTTTTTAATAGTTTGTAGTATACATAGCGAACGTATTACCAATTCCTATCTGCTTTTTCAGGAAGATAAACTTCCGGTTTAAAAGAAGCAGCAATGATACGCCGTATTTCCCAGCGGTCGCTTACCAGGCCGGCGGCTTTGGCTTGTACCATACAATTGCCTATGGCAGTAGCTTCAGATGGGCCGGCTACTACAGGTATGCCAATGGTATTTGCTGTAAATTGATTCAATAATCTGTTTTTAGAGCCTCCACCAATGACATATAGTTTTTCAATAGGGAAGGGGGCCATTTCCTTTAAAAGTTCCAATACCTCTTTATACCGGTTTGCCAGACTATTGAATATACAACGTACATATTCAGCATGATTGCCGGGACATTTTTACCGGTTTCTTTACACTGACGTGCAATAGCGGCTGTCATGCTGGAAGGATTGATAAACCGGGGATGATCAGGATTAATAAAAGAGGAAAACAAAGAAGATTTGGCCATTTCAACGATTTGGCTGTATTCATATCTATATCCCTCTTTTTCCCATTCTTTCCGGCATTGCTCCAATAGCCACATTCCGGTTATATTTTTCAGGAACCGGGTAGTACCTTCAATACCACCTTCATTGGTGAAATTATTTTCAAAGGAATCTTTAGTAATAATCGGTTTTTCTATTTCTATCCCCATCAGGCTCCAGGTACCACTACTCAGATAAGCAAAGTTGGGATTCTCTGCGGGAACAGAAACCACAGCAGAGGCTGTGTATCATGTCCGGCTACAGCAATGACCGGTATTTTTCCCAGGCCGGTTTCCCGGGCTAACCCTTCACTCAGCGTACCTATAATTGTTCCAGGCATTACTATAGGAGGAAGCAGGGAGGGGCTGACTCCGGCCGCTTTCAGCAGAGCAGGCTCAAACTGCCGGGTAACCGGATTTAATAGTTGTGAAGTAGACGCATCTGTATATTCACAAACCTGTTTGCCGGTTAGTAAATAAGAAAGAAGATCGGGAATAAATAAAATTTTTTCAGCACCATTTAAGGGAGAAAAATTTTCTTGCCGGGCACGGAATAACTGAAATAAACTATTGAAATTTATAAACTGAATTCCCGTTTTTTCATAAATCTTTTCCCGGGGAATACTACCAAAGAATTCCTCCGGAGCACCGTTTGTATAAGGGTCCCGATAGGCACGGGGAAGTCCCAGCAGAGAACCATCAGGAGCAATGTATCCGAAATCAACCCCCCCACGTGTCAATCCCAATGGAGTGAATAGCAATATGTTGCTGTGCACATATCTGAAGACTCTCTTTCAAAGCTTCATATAATCCATATATATTCCAGTAATACTTTCCATGTAATTCCAGAATAGAGTTGGGAAAGCGGTGGATTTCATGTATTTCAAAATTGACACCGGTAAGTATTCCTAATACAGCTCTTCCACTGGTAGCCCCGATGTCAAAAGCTAAGAAGTTATGTTTCTTCATAATAGATTTAAATATTTAGTCTGATAATGGCAAAACTATCGGTTTAAATAGTATTTTTGTTTATAAAAATGATTTTAAACCTTTCAATTTTGACATGAAGAACCAACAGAGTGATTTATTACGTTACCTTACAATCAGCTCCAGCGATGAAGAATGGGGAATTGTGGTTACTACAGTAGGGTATCAGTTTATACCGCCACAAGGGTGTTATCCACTTTCCCGCCATCCGGAAAGTTATAATTTTCAACCACAAACAGGACGTATACTTAATGAATACCAATTAGTTTATATTACCAAAGGCAGTGGCTATTTCTCTTCCAAGTCCTGTAAAGAATGCCGGGTGACAGCCGGAACGATGATACTTTTATTTCCGGGTGAATGGCATAGTTACTATCCGGATAAAGAGAGTGGCTGGGATGAACACTGGGTTGGATTTAGAGGAATACATATAGACAGAAGAGTAGATAGAAAATTTTTTACCAAAGAACAACCTATTTATTATATAGGAATCAGTCCCTCTGTTATCCAACTATATGAAGACATACTGAGAATAGCCAAAGAAGAAAAAAGCGGTTACCAGGCTATGATTTCCAGTATGGTATTACATATGTTAGGTTCTGTTTATTATAAGAACCGTACTATGTCGTTTGCCAATTCCTATATAGTAGATAAAGTTACAGAAGCACGTCAGTTAATGAAAGAAAATGTAGAAGACCCCCTGACACCGGAAGAAATCGCTCATAAATTGGGATTAGGATATTCCTGGTTCAGACGTACTTTCAAAGAATATACCGGCATCTCACCAGCCCAGTATCAGGCACAACAACGATTGTTAAGAGCTAAAGAATTACTAACCACTACGAAGATGAATATCAGTGAAATAGCATATGTGTTACGATTTGAAAATGCAGGACAATTCTCTACTTTTTTTAAAAAGAAGGAAGGAGTAACTCCGTCAGAGTTCAGAGACCGGAATTACTAATTTAAGCTGTTAACCGGCACAATCATATTGTCCAACACAGTTTCGGATACCCTGAACTTTCACGATAACCTTTTGTTTCTTTTCTATGGTAAAAACTATATGATATCCCTTCTTTTTACAAAGAAATAAACAGAGTATTTATGTTTAAAGAAAAGTGGGAACTGGCAGAAAGTTTAGATG
>JAJBTP010000306.1 GCA_020860805.1 Tannerellaceae bacterium
ATCCTGAACCCTACCGGAATAAAACAATCGCGGAAATGTTAAAAAACAAGCCTCCGGAAAAGAACTACCTCACTAATAATCACATCTCTTTATTGTTAACATATTATTTAAATTATTTTGTAGATTGTAGAATCTGTCAAAATTATTTTAAGCCTATTTACTTTTTCAAATGTTTTTCGCGACGGTAAGCAAAATAAAAGACCTGAAGTAAAACTGTAAATGACAAAATCATACAAGTCAAAATACCTCCTACAATCATAATTGCCAACGGTTTTTGCACCTCAGAACCCATTCCGTTGGAAAGAGCAGCCGGCAATAATCCCATAGAACCCATCAGCGCAATCATTAGCACCGGACGAACCCGTTGACGGATAGCGTCATTAATCGCAATCCGGAGATTATGGGTTTGCTGCATCCGTTTTTTCATCAGTGCTATCAACAGGATACTATCAATTGAAACAATCCCAAACAGAATAATGAAACCAATACCTGCTGAAATGCCAAAAACTGTACCTGTGAACCATAAAGATAGAAAACCACCGATAAATGCATAGGGCATAGCACTGGCTGCAATCAGGGTATCCTTAACAGTCCGGAAGTTCATATAGAGCAGGAACAGGATAAGTAATAATGCAGCCGGAACAATAACCATTAAACGGCTCGTAGCCCTTTGTTGACTTTCAAATTCACCCGCCCAAACCATTTTATGTCCGGCTCCCAGTGTGATGTTCTCATTCACCTTTTTCTGAGCTTCAGCAATCGTAGACCCCAGGTCACGGTCACGAATACTAAAACCAACACCTATATAACGGCTACTACCCTCCCGGTAAATAAAAGCTGGACCGGTAATAAAGTTAATATCAGCAATCTCTTTCAGGGGTACCTGTTTACCATCCATTGTAGGTATCAGAATATTACCGATTTTATCTTCATCATCCCGGAAATCTTTCTGGAAACGTACCATAATATCAAATGTCCGTTCATCTTCATAAAAGCTGGAAGCCGCTTTTCCACCAATTGCCATCTCTACAACAGCCTGGGCTTCAGCCATAGAAACAGCATAGCTTGCCATACGGGATTCCTCGAGCTTAATTTGTAATTCCGGCAGTCCAATACTACGAAATACATTCACATCTTCAACCCCACGAATATCACGGATAGTTTCAGCCGTCTGATCTGCCAAAGTTTCCAATTCATGCAAATCATGTCCGAATATTTTAATAACCAAAACACTTTTTACCCCTGCTACATATTCTTCCACATTATCCTGGATAGGTTGGCTAAAAGCGAAAATAATACCGGGATAGACATTCAGGGAGTCCTGCATCTGAGCAATCAGTTCATCTTTGGATATTTTCTGTTTCCACTCTTTCTCAGGTTTTAATTCCGTATGAAATTCAATATTAAAAAACCGGTTGCATCCGTTCCATCATTCGGCCGTCCGGTTTGTGTTAATACAAATTCTACCTCGTCAAACGTGCGTAACTTTTGCTTCATCTCCTTAGTTATGCGGACGGATTCATCCAGATTAACACTATTCGGTAAAGTCGCCCGTACATAAATAGCTCCTTCATTCATGTTTGGGATAAATTCCGTACCCCAGAAAGCAAACCGAACCAGACAAGTTGACAATAAACAAACAAAAACAATCACTGTACCTTTGCGATAACGGGAACTAAATTCAAACAATTTATATAAGGAACCGGTAAAGAAACGACTGATTGCATTGGTTTTTTCTTTAATAGGCTTATTCAGCAACAGTTTACACATAACCGGGACATATGTCAGAGAAAGTATCAAAGAGCCCAACAAAGCATATCCCAACGTAAAAGCGAGCGGTGAAAACATTTTCCCTTCTACTTTCTGAAAAGAGAAGATAGGGAAAAGAGCTACTACCAGAATGATCTGTTCAAAGAAAATATGGGAGGCTACGCTACCGGCACTTTTACGGACATAATAATAGCAAAAAGAAAAGAGAGCGGAATTACAGTTGCAACAATCAGGGTAGAATGCCAGTTGAAAAGGAAAATGAAAACAATCAACGAAACCAGAAAGACACCTTCAAGCATATTTTTCAATACTGTATTAACCGTAGCATCTACCAGTTTAGTACGGTCCATAAAGGGTTCTATCCGAACATCTTCCGGCAGGATTCGCTCATTCAGTTCATCTATTTTTAGTTTCAGATTTTCAATAACTTCACCAGGATTTTGCCCCCGTAACATAATTATAATTCCCTGTACTACATCATCTGCATCATTTAGCCCAACCTGTCCCAGGCGAGGCTTGGAAGAAACACTTACAGTTGCCACTTGTTTAACACGAATAGGAGCATCCCCTTTCACTTCTATCAATATATTCTCTATATCTTCAATGCTTTCCAGTAAACCGATACCTCTAACTACATATGCCTGGCTACCTTTCTGAATAATATCTCCCCCTACATTGATGTTACTACTGGCTACTGCTTCAAACACCTGCAAAGGAGATAGTTCATAATTAGCCAGTTCTGCCGGATTAACTTTGACTTCAAACATTTTTTCCTCACCTCCGAAACTGGCAATTGTTGCTACGCCCGGAACTGAAAGTAATTCACGTTCAATCACCCATTCCTGAATAGCTGCAATCTCACGAATAGGCAAATCACTTTTAATAATATACCGGAAAATTTCTCCGGTGGCTCCTGAAGGTGGTTCAATGGATAGTTCAGCACCTTCTGGTAAGTTTATGTCCTGCATCCGGTTTGAAGCATATTGTTGAGCAAAAAATCATCCACACCGTCTTCAAATAAAACAGTTACAACAGATAATCCGAACAACGAAGTGGAACGTACATCTGTTTTCCGTGGAATTGTATTGAGTTGTTGCATAATAGGCAACGTTACAAATTTCTCTACTTCTTCTGTACTTCTGCCCGGCCATTGAGTAATTACCTGTACCCGGGTGTTTGTTACGTCCGGATAAGCCTCAATAGGAGTATTCCTGTAACAGATAATTCCGGCAACCAGTAAAAGGCCAGTCATAAAAAGAACCAGAATATGATTACGCAGGGCAAATGCGATAATATTTTCTACAAACTTATGCATACGTTATTTCCCTTTTAATTCAGCGTAAATAAGTAATTGATTTCTCACCACGACCTGTTCACCTGGCTGTAATCCTTCTGATAAATAAGTTACCGATCCGGCATGCCCCTGTAACTGTACGTTACGGTTCGAAAAATCACCCGTGCCGTTTTGTACCACAACAAAATAAGTATTATCATCAAATATAAGAGCTTCCGAAGGAACTGCAACCAAAGGAATATCTACTTCTTCCTTTAAAGTAATAACAGCCGACATCTCCGGCTTCAAAAGTAAGTCTTTATTATCCATTATAATGCGTGCCTTCAAAGCTTTATCTTCAGGGTCAAAAGCTTGTGAAAGTGCCGTAATATATCCGGGAAACTGATGACCAGGATATGAAAGAGTAGAAACGGCAACTTCCATTCCTTCTTTGACAAACAACAGGTTACTGGCATATACATTGGCTATTATCCATACGGAGGATAAATCTGCAATGGTAAACAGAGGGTCACCATCCGCAGTTAATGTACTACCGGATGAAACCCCTTTACTGACAATGTAGCCATCCATCGGAGCTGTTACAGCAAATACTCCCCTACCTTTACTGGTTCCATACACTGATATATCTGCTTTAACCCGTGCCAGTTCTGCTTCTGCCTGTTTCACTTCTCCTTCAGCTTCCAGATATTCTCTCCCGGATAACATTCCATCTTCATACAGGGAACGTGCCGAATCATATGCTCTTTCAGCAATAGTAACCTGTGTTTGTAAAGATATGAGCTCAGATTCAAGCGCACTTAGTTCTGTACTGCGGATATCCAGTAAGACTTGTCCTTTACGCACCTTATCCCCCAATGAAAAATAAGCTTTTTCTACTATTCCACTTACCAACGGAGCATATGTAATGGTTCTATCCGGATCACTGATTACTTTTCCGGTTAGGGTCATCTCTGTTCGCTGATTAGCAATTTCAACCGTAACAACTTCTACGTTCGGTAGAAAAGAGGAATTAACAGAGGTTTGGTGTACAGATTCCTCGTGGGTAGTACCCGAAGAACAGGCTGTAAAAACCAGAATTAATAAAGCAAAGTAAAACTGTTTTTGTATCATGATGTTTATTTTATATCTGTACCAATGACATATTGAAGTTCTTCCTGCTGAAGTGCCATATTTTTAATCGCATTCAATAGAGTTTGTTTATTACTCATCCAGGCTTCTGAGAAGTCAATAAATTCCATCATACTAATGTGACGTTCGATTAAATTCCGGTCATAGGCTTTGCGCATATTATCCAACTCATCTAAAAGAGGATTGGAAACTATTTTCCTGTAAAAATCATAACCGGCCGTATAGTTGGCATAGGCTTCTGCTATTTCATTCTGCACAATATTTTGTTGCATTTGTGCCTGGTAAATACTTTGTTCTATCTGTATACGGGTGGCTTTTATATTTCCCTGGTTACGATTAAAAACCGGTAAATCAATGCTTATTCCAAACCCAATAAAATCTTTCCAGACTCCACCAAACCGGTCATAGTTTCCCTGGACTGTCAAATCCGGAACCCGCTGTGCCTTTTCATAAGCCAGAGATTTTTCAAAGAAGGAGGTTTGTAATCCGGCAATCTGTAAATCCGGACGGTACTCAAAAGCTGTCTCTATGAGAGCCGATAAACGCATTTCGTCCGGTTTAACAAAAGATTATGGTTCCGGTATCAGTTCTATCTGTACCTGAGGAGGCATATTCAACAGAATTTTAAGTTCTTTCCGGTATCTGTTTAGTTCGGTTTGTATTTCCATACGCTCATTTTCCACTTCAAAAAGTGCCGCCTGCAAACGCAGCCATTCACTTTTAGCATAATTACCGGCAGCCACCTGCCTTTCATAACGGCTTGTCAAAAGTTCCAAAGAGGTTACCTGTTCTTCCAATGAAGCAAGATATGCCTGAAAATATTCTGTTTCAAATATGATTTTTCTTAATTCGGTTTTCAGTCCTCTTAATAACTCTTCAAACTCTTTGATAGCAATTTCCCTGGATACTTTTTCCATCCGGATCAGTTTTCCACGCTTATTAGCTGTCTGTATCAATTGGCTTAATTCAATACTAAACTGAGTATTACGGGCAAAAGAACCAAATAGAGGAGGTATTACTTCATCTTCTCCTTCCCGTTGCGAGCGGGTAGTCCATAGGTTTACATCACTGATAGTCAGTTCCGGATTTTCCCAAAGTTTAGCCTGTGCTATTGCTGCATCAGCCAGAGATACATTCATTTTTTCAGCCACTAACTCTAAGTTTTGTTCCAGAAAAATATGTTCTATCTCCGGACGGGTCAATACTATTTTTAAACTTTCCTGTGCTGTTACTCCATTAAGAAATCCGAGGGTTATAAATAACAAAAAGAACCTTATCATATTATTATACTGCGTTTTGTTCACAAAATTATAGTAAAGCAGATAATTCTGTAAGGAAAAGAGATTAGACTTTTATTAGAAAACATTACATTTGCCCGTTGTAAAAACAGTAGCTATGCTAAAAAATGAAAAGCTGAAAGGCCATTTATTGATTCTATTCGCCAACATTTTGTTTGGAATCAATATGCCTGTTTCAAAATCTCTGTTACAGGGAATGGTTGCACCGGAAGGCCTAACAATCATGCGTATGTTATTTGCCTGTAGTATGTTCTGGATTACATCCCTTTTTGTTAAACAGGAAAAAGTACCTTTCAAAGATCTGGCGCTCCTTTTTTTATGTGCGATGTGTGGAGTAGCTATAAATCAAAGTGTTTTTCTATCAGGTTTAAGCCGGACTTCTCCGGTTGATGTCTCTATTATAGCAACAACAGGTCCTATTTATGTAATGTTATTGGCTGCAGTCATTTTAAAAGAACCTATTACCCGGCAAAAAACAACCGGTGTATTGATTGGTGCAGCCGGTGCAATTGCCCTCATCCTCTTTTCCGCACAGACACATGCTCAAAGCAGTGATCTGATTGGTAATCTGATGGTCTTTTTTAGTGGCTTTATGTACTCTATTTATGTTGTAGTGTCCAAACCATTAAGCCAGCGATATTCACCTGTTACCATAATGAAATGGATGTTTTTATTCTCTGCCATCGTATTGTTTCCTTTCATGTATAAGGATATTGCAACTACACCGGCTTTTCATACGGCAACTCCCGACTGGAAAGTACTTGGAGGCATTGCCTTTATCCTGTTAGGGGCAACTTATATTCCTTACCTAATGATACCGATGTCACTCAAACGAATCCGGCCAACTACTGTCAGCATGTACAATTATATGCAACCCATTGTTGCTTCTTTAATTGCTATTATAGCCGGACAGGATAAATTTTCTTTAGGCAATATACTTTCAGCCATACTGGTCTTTTCCGGTGTTTATCTCGTTACACATAGTAAAAGCCGGGAAGACATAGAGAGTGAAAAGTTAAAAATGAAAAGTTAAAAGCAATCTATTTAAAATTCCATGAAAATACTTATACATATTTTATTTTTCCTACTGATACCTCTATTTACCATACAAGCTTCACCTTCAATAGCCTATACTCCCCAGATTAAGAATTATTCCGTCAATGACTACAAGGCAGGCAATCAGAACTGGGCAGTAGCACAGGATAAAAACGGAATTATTTACTTCGCTAATAACAGGGGGTTACTGGTTTTTGACGGTATCCGGTGGAAATTATACACTTTGCCTAATAATATTTCTATCCGTTCGTTATATGTAGGTGAAGGAGAACGTATCTATATTGGCGCTTTTGAAGAATTCGGATATTTTGAAAAAGAAACGGAAAAAGGCTTAACCTATCATTCCCTGAAAGCAAAAATTCCCCATTATAATTATTACAATGAAGAAATCTGGACTATTCATGAATATGCAAACAAAATTATTTTTCAGTCTTTCTCATCCTGGTATGTTTTTGATGGTGAAACGATAGAAAGACATGAATGGGAATATCCTCTTCTTTATTTCTTTACCCTACAGAACCGGCTCTTTGTTCAGTTTATGAATGGGGATTTCTGCGAATATAAAGAAGCCGGATTTACCACTTTATTTACTCGTGAGAAAGTTCAAAATGATGATGTGGTAGGAATACTGCCTAAAGAAGAACAATTATTGATTGTAACTGCTTCGCATGGCTTATATCTATACGAAGAGGGAAACCCTGCCAGATGGGGTATTCCGGTAAGTACTTCCCTGGCAGCCTCTACTGCTAACCGGACTGTCTCTTTAGGTGACTCCATTTACATTATAGGTACTATTCTGGATGGTTTGTATGCAATTGACCAAAAAGGTGAACTATTATGGCATATTAACCGGGAGAATAACCTCATCAATAACACGGTATTAGGGTTACATACTGATACCAATGGAAATCTTTGGAGTGCGCTGGATAATGGGGTAGCACTAATCCGAACACAATCACCTATTTACCAGTATGAGCCTTTCGAAGCACAGATAGGAATGGTGCATGATATAACTTTTAAAGATGATAATATTTACTTTGCTACCAATCAGGGTGTTTATATCAAACGTCCCACAGATAAGCAACCTCAACTGATAGCCGGCACGAATGAACAGACCTGGTATATTACTGTTATTGATAACCAGATTATTGCCGGACATAACAAAGGTACTTTACTAATAGAAGGAGATAAAGCTTACCGGATGGAAGGGCCTAATGGTGGCGGAACAGCTATCCGTAAATGTATATTACATGGTAAAGAAGTTTTGCTACAGGTTTCCTATACATCTATGAGTATATTTATCAAAGATGACAAAGGGAAATGGATATTCAGTCACAATGTTGAGGGTTTTAATAATTTAATAAAATCACTGGAAATAGACCATACCGGTAACATCTGGGCCGGACATATGTTTAAAGGGTGCATACCGGTTGCAGTTAGACGAAACACTACAAAAAGCAATCGAAGTGGAGCACATTACCCGTTTAGGTAATACACCGGAAGAAAGTACCATCCATATCATGAAGTTACGGGGACGCATTATTCTGACAGATGGGAACTTATTTTATACGTATGAGGATTTGACCGGTGAAATCGTTCCCTATCCGGGGGGGCCTGAATACCAAATATCCGGATTTGGCAGATAGTTACAGAATTATTGCCGTCAATAACGATTTATATTGGTTTATACGGAATTCTGAATATTTACTATTCCAATATGAAACCGGACAGTTTACGTTAAAAGAACGGATACCTTTTTCTCTGTTTGAAAATCCGTCTAATGAAGACCGGGGTAATATTTATATAGATGAAAAAGGTAATTCCTATTTTTGTTTGAATGGTGGTTTTGCTTTTTATTCACCGGCTCACTCGTTAATGGATAAGCAAAGAAATGCTTATCCGTTAACAGTTAATACGGCTTTCGCCTATAACCGGTATAATAGTGAATATTATTATCTTCCGCCGGCGGAAGATAATACCTCCTCAAAGGAGGTATTACTAC
>JAJBTP010000034.1 GCA_020860805.1 Tannerellaceae bacterium
GTTATGTATAATATAAGTAAGTCTATAGCATGAAAGATAATTATTGCGTCATCATGGGAGGCGGTATTGGTAGCCGTTTTTGGCCATTCAGCCGGGAAACCTATCCGAAACAGTTTTTGGATTTCTTTGGAACCGGGCGTTCTCTTCTGCAGATGACCTTTGATAGATTCTCAAAAATTATTCCGGTAGAAAACATATTTATTGTTACAAATGAAATTTATGCCCCACTGATTGCAGAGCAATTGCCGGAGCTGCATCCGGAGCAACTTTTACTGGAACCTTCCCGCAGAAATACAGCGCCCTGTATTGCGTATGCATCCTACCATATACGGGCCTGTAATCCCAATGCCAATATTATAGTAGCTCCTTCGGATCACCTGATTTTACGGGAGGATATTTTTCTTCAGGATGTCCAGAAAGCATTGAATTTTGTAAAAGAAAATAATGCCCTGGTGACACTGGGTATCAAACCGAGCCGTCCGGAGACCGGATATGGCTATATCCAGAGTAGTGATACGATGTTGGGGGATTTTACCAAAGTGAAAACTTTTACAGAGAAACCTAACCTGGAACTGGCTAAAATATTTCAGGAAAGTGGAGAGTTTTTCTGGAATTCCGGATTGTTTGTCTGGAATGTAAATACTATTATGGCGGCTTT
Organism: Tannerellaceae bacterium; assembly: GCA_020860805.1. Lineage (GTDB taxonomy): Bacteria > Bacteroidota > Bacteroidia > Bacteroidales > Tannerellaceae > UBA4116. The sequence continues at coordinate 659 of JAJBTP010000034.1, forward strand.
CTCGAAATATCTGCCTGATATCAGTGCACGCTTTGATTTAGGTATAGGAAAGTTTAATACTCCTGAAGAAAAAGCTTTTATACAGGAGAATTTTGCTTATTGTCTTAATATATCCATTGATTATGGTATTATGGAAAAGGCAGAAAATGTGTATATGCTTTGTGTAGATTTTGGTTGGGCTGATTTGGGTACTTGGGGCTCTTTATATGATATTGGCGGTAAAGATGAACAGGAAAATGCTATTCTGAGAGGTTCCCGTACAATGATGTATGAAAGTACCGGAAACCTGGTAGCCATGAGTGACCCACAAAAGATAGCCGTTGTTCAGGGACTGGAAGGATATATCATTGCAGAGTCCAAAAATGTATTGATGATTTGTAAGAAAGAAGAAGAACAACGGATTAAACAATTCGTTGCTGACCTGCAGTTAAAATACGGAAAAGAATATAGTTAATAATAAAAGATAGAATAGAAAGACACGGGACCGGATGCAATAAGTGCATGGGTTCCGTGTTTTTATTTAACATGTAGCCATTTCTTTCCTAAGAACGTACAGGATACCACGAAGCGATAAAGCCAATAGTAGAAACCGTAAGAAAGACCGTGAGTATATCTGATAAAATAACTTTTACCGGATAAGCTTCTATTACGAACGCTCCGGCTGTTTGTCCTAACTGGATAAGTCCGAAAGTAGTCTGAAGGTAGCAAAGCAAAAGACCGATGGTAATACCAATTAAAGTGCCGGCTCCTGATATCATCCATCCTTCCAGCAGGAAGATACGGCGTATAAATGAATCGTTAGCTCCTAAATGGCGCAATGTTTTTACGTCATTTTGTTTTTCAATCATCAACATACAAAGAGAACCTACAATATTAAATACCGCAATCGATAAAATAAAACAGAGAATAAGGTAAGTCATCCACTTCTCAATCTGCATCATTTTATAAACTGCTTCCTGTTGTTGATATCTATCTTTTACGGTGAAAGAGTCTCCCAGGATACTTTGTATGATACGCTTTGTATTCTCTTTATCAACATTCTCCTTTAATTTGATTTCAATGGCACTTACTTCCTTTTCGTAACGGAATAGTTCCCGTGCCAGGGCTAAAGGAACCAACATATAAGACTGATCATATTCAGGTTGGTTAATCATAAAAACACCCGCTACGTATGCATATTCAATGGTAAAAGAAGTAGCCGGATTGGTTAAATTAACCTGTTCATCCCGTTTGGGGGCATAAATTTCCACCGGATTGGAGAAACCGGCTCTTACACCCAGTGTAGAAGCGAGGCCGATTCCCATGGTGGTGTAGTCAACAATATCTTCCCGTAAAGCAAACCGTCCTTCCAGCAGGATACTGTCAATAGGTATCAGATGCCCGAAATTATCATCCACCCCTTTAATGGTTGCAACTTCCTGTCGGTCCCGGTAGCGGATTAAAGCATTTTCCTGTAAAACTTCACTGAATACTTCTACTTCCGGCATGAATTTGATTTGCCGGAATTCCGGAGAATCCGGATCAAAAACCTTTCCTGTTGCAGGCGTAATTTTTAATTCAGGGTCCAGGCCACTAAACTGAAGGGTTATTAAATCATGAAAACCGTTATATACTGAAAGAGCGCATACCAGGGCTACCGTAGCAATAATTACTCCTCCTACAGAGATTAAGGAGATAATATTGATTGCATTCTGGGATTTTTTTGTAAGAAGGTAGCGTTTCGCTATATAAAACGGAACATTCACAGCAGATTTATTTCTTTAACAGGTTGTCGATGTTTTCGATATAATCCAGTGAATCGTCAATATAAAAGCTAAGTTCCGGAATTTTCCGTAACTGTAGATGTACACGTCGTCCGAGGTCGTAACGAATCGCTTTGTTATTTGCTTCAATAGCTTTCAGAATCTCCGGTCCTTTTTCAGACGGAAAGATGCTCAGGTGAGCTTTTGCTAATCCTAAATCAGGGCTAACACGTACGGCTGACACTGAAATCAACGTACCCGGCATCGCTTTGGTTTGTTTCAGAAAAATGTCTCCCAACTCTTTCTGAAGCAAACGGCCTATTTTTTTTAGTCTTGTATTTTCCATAAACTGTTTATTTTTTCCATATCATTGTTAAACCATCCCGTAGAGGTAGAATCACTTTTTCGACCCGGTGGTCCTGACTGATTTTATCGTTAAAGTCCAGGATACCGATGGTTTGTTTATCAGTTGGATGAGGCGTTTCCAGTACTTTTCCATCCCATAAAGTATTATCTGCCAGAATCAGTCCCCCTTCTCTTACCTTTGGAAATACCAGATCATAATAAGTACTGTATAACCTTTTGTCGGCATCGATAAACACCATGTCAAATGTCTCGTCTAAAGTAGGAATAATTTCCATAGCATCTCCGATATGTAGCCGGATTTTGTCTTTATCCGGAGACCGGTCCAGATAGTTACGGATAAAGTCTTCCATTTCATCATTGATTTCAATGGTATCGATAAAGCTTCCTTCTTCCATACCTTCAGCCATACACAGAGTCGCATACCCGGTATAGGTACCGATTTCCAGTATTCGTTTAGGACGAAGCAGACGGCAGAACATTTTGAGTATCCTTCCCTGTAAATGGCCGGATAACATACGAGGACGAAGAAGGTTCACGTTGGCATCCCGGTTAAGGGTTGCCAACAGTTGACCTTCTTCGTCTATATGGGATAAAATATAATCGTCTAACGTTTCCGTTATCATTTTTCCTCACTGAAAGTAGGAAGCGCGTAGTTACCTCCGGCATCCAATACCTTTCCGACATTGTTGATTTCAAGGAAAGAAGTACCTCCACCTTCACCAAAGCTACCACTCAGGTAAGCAACCATGTTTTCACGGGTAATACGTCCGCTGTGAATCAGTTCATTCAAAGCATTCATAAAGTAGCTACGGCGGCTATCATCCCAGGGTTGGTATACTGCCCATACGCCATAGGAAAGAGATAAGGTACGCATTACCTGTGGGTTGTAACAGATAGCGTATACAGTAGGCGTACCACGGAAAGCAGCCAGATAACGTGCAGTCCGTCCGGTATAACTATCTGTAATAATCGCTTTTACATGCAGTTTAGAAGAAGATTTAACAGCTTGTTTAGCCAGGAATGAAGTTACATCCAGGTCATTCCCATTGATAGGTACACGGATATCGTTTGCAGCCAGTTTTGTCTTTTCCGCTTCACGGGCTACTTTAGCCATTGTACGAACAGCTTCTACCGGATATTTGCCGTAAGCAGTTTCACCACTTAACATGATAGCATCCGTACGGTAATAGATAGCATTGGCAATATCCGTAATTTCCGCACGGGTCGGACGTGGATTGGTAATCATGGAGTGCAACATCTGAGTGGCTACAATAACCGGTTTTTTCACTTCCACACATTTGCGAATCAATACACGTTGAATACCGGGTATTTTTTCAGCCGGAACTTCAATCCCTAAGTCACCTCTGGCAATCATAATACCATAAGCCACTTCCAGAATCTCATCGATATTGTCCACACCTTCCTGGTTTTCAATCTTGGCAATGATTTTGATATTGCTGTTATGTTCATCCAGAATCTTTTGGATATCCAATACATCCTGTTTGTTACGAACAAATGAATGAGCAATGAAATCCAGGTTATTTTTGATGCAATATAAAATATTGTTACGGTCTTTCTCTGTCAGTGAAGGAAGATTGATACGAACGCCCGGAACGTTTACACTTTTACGGCTGCCCAGTGTCGCATCGTTTCCGATTTCGCAAATCAGGTGATCCTCATTTTTTTCGATCACTTTCATTTCCAGCTCACCATCGTCAATCAGCATATCGTCACCCACACGCATGTCATTGACAAACTTTGGATAAGAAACATAAATACAGTCATGTGTAGTTATACCGTTCGGATCCCCTACAACTTTTACTTTATCTCCGGTGTGGAAGTCAATTTTTCCCTTATCTTGGGTCATGGTAGTTCTTACTTCCGAACCTTTGGTATCCATTAAAATACCAATCCGGTCAGATACCTTACGAATATTTCCAACTACTCTGTTAAACCCGGTTTCATCCATGTGGGCAGAGTTAAGACGAGCCACATTCATTCCCTCATTGAACAGGGATTGTATGAAATCTACTTCACAACGTTCGTCGGAAATCGTAGCAACAATTTTAGTATGCTTAATCATAAACTAATTATATAAACCTAAACCTATTTAAAAATCAAATTATTAACTCATTTGTTCTCATTCCCGGACAAATTATTGAAAAAATCCAGTGCCAGGCGGTAAGATTCCATTCCAAATCCGAGAATTACTCCTCTACAGGCCGCAGAAATCATCGAATGATGACGAGATTCTTCGCGGGCATGAACATTTGAAATGTGTACCTCTATAACAGGAGTCTGTATAGCTTTAATTGCATCATGGAGGGCTATGGAAGTATGGGTATAAGCCCCGGCATTCAGAATAATTCCATCAAAATCGAACCCGGTTTCATGAATTTTATTAATCATTTCTCCCTCAATATTACTTTGAAAGTAAGATATCCGGCAGTCCGGGTAGTTGTTTTGCAGACTTTCCAGGAAAGACTCAAATGATGTATTCCCATATACAGAAGGTTCACGTTTGCCCAGTAAGTTGAGATTAGGGCCGTTGATGATCTGGATCTTCTTCATTTTCGTGTTTCTTTATTACCTTTGTTCCTGATGAATCGCAACCATCCCGCAAAGGTAATGATTTTATTTTAAACTGTAAATTAATGGCTAAAGAACTATGGCGCAGGGAAAAGATATACTGACAAAATACAATACGTATCTGCAACTTGAAAAGTCGCTGTCCTCTAATTCTATAGATGCCTATCAGAGGGATTTGGAAAAACTACTGCGTTTTGTGTCAACAGAAAAAATAGAGATAAAAGATATTTCCTATAACGACCTCCAGCAATTTGTTGCCCAGTTGCGGGATGTAGGTATCCACCCCCGGTCACAGGCCCGCATTATTTCCGGCATTAAATCTTTCTACAAATTCCTTTTACTGGATGGTTACATAGAAGCCGACCCGACCGAATTACTGGAATCACCTAAGATAGGATTAAAACTACCTGAAGTATTAAGTGAAAATGAAATTAACTCCATTCTGGATACCATAGACCTTTCTTTACCCGAAGGACAACGCAACCGGGCTATGCTGGAAGTTCTGTATAGTTGTGGATTACGTGTGTCGGAATTAACCGGATTACGTTATCCCGATGTCTATTTTGAAGAAGGGTTTATAAAAGTGGAAGGAAAGGGGAGTAAACAACGGTTAGTTCCTATTTCGGAAGCAGCCTTGCATGAAATAAAATTGTATTTACTGGATCGTTGCCATGTAAAAGTAAAGAAAGGACATGAAGATATTCTTTTCCTGAGCCGCCGGGGTACAGCTCTTTCGCGGATTATGGTTTTTCATATAATCAAGCAACAGACAGAAATGGCGGGTATAAAGAAAAATGTAAGCCCTCATACGTTCAGGCATTCATTTGCCACCCATCTGCTCGAAGGAGGAGCCAACCTGCGCGCTATACAGGATATGATGGGGCATGAGAAAATTACGACTACGGAAATCTATACCCACATCGACCGGGAGTTTCTGCGCAGAGAAATCCTTTTGTATCATCCCCGCAGCAAACCCCGTAATTAAAACTTTTCCTCTACTGTAATAAACGCTTTATAATTGGTTTTTGAAGTTACCGGGCATAGCGAAAGATACCCTTTCCGGATTTTACCATTAGACAGAGATAACGGATTTAATCGCTGCATCTCCTGATGAGTCTGATAGCAGGTAAGAGTACCTTTATCATATGTTACCCGGAATATTCCTTTGGACTCGGGATGAATAATTTTTTCCAACTGGAGAGATAAATATCCCATCGTATATCTCATATTAATTTCCACACAAGGATGGAGGTGATAGCCTCCCGTTCCGGATTGATAAATAAGAATATCAACCCCTATACATCCTTTATAGATATAACTATACATTTTCTGTAAGATTCCGGTGATGGCATCCAGTATCCGGTTGTATTCTTTGGGATTCAACATTTGATAGATTTCCCGTAAAATTTTATCCTGTGCATAGATACTATTCCCTAAAAAGGAGCCTTTTGAATTGGTCGTAAAAGGTGAGACACCCCGGTATACGATTCCTCCTTTACCGTCGGAGAGAAATTCCCACCCGAAATCCCTTTGTTTATTAAGTGCAGGTTCCAGACTGACAGAACCCTGTTTCCTAATACTTCCGGTAATCCACTCTTTCTCTTTTTTTGTAAGGGAATTACCGGCAAGCCACAATAAACCCCTTCCGGATGAAGAATAGGGTGTTTTAATGAGACAGGAACCGGTTTGTTTGTGCAGGTACTCTTCTAATTCATCAACCGATGAAAAAAAGACGGGAACTTCCGGCAAAACAATATCCGGCAACCATTCCCGTAAAGAGGCTAAACAGTTCGCAGCCGTTTGTCTGCCGGCCAGCTTATAATACTCCTCATCCCATGCCGGAACATCCAGGCAGATACCTGTTTCTTTTTGTAATTTACTCATTCGTTGCAGGCTATGCGGAGAAATACCCCAGGGAGTAGCCTGTAACTCCGGTATAAGACTGCTTTTTTCTTTCAAAAGAGTAGAGGTTACCGGAATGACATAAGGACATATACTTTTAGGTATACTATCTATATATATTTTTATAGACTCTTCTACTAATACAAAATCACCATCTTCGGCATACCAGAGGGGGATACATGCAAGGTCGTGCATCATTTTTAATACATTGCCGGGAGGAGTAAAATGACCTTTTCCCTGGAATAACGCAATTTCATGTCCGGGGTTGAAGTAGTGAAGTTGTTTAACCATACCAAAGCAAAAAGGATAAAAGCAAAAACACAGAAACCGGGAGTTCAACTCCACGTCTCTGTGTTTTCATTCAGTATATTCTATCAGAGATTAATCCAGATTCTCGTCAATCGCTCCGATTTTCTTAATGATTAACTCCATTTCCTCTTTTAGTTTTTCAATCTTACGTTCCATCTCTTTCATCAGACCACCCCCCCCTTTGGAAGAAATGCTAAGAAAGCCGATGTTATTTTCGTATGTTTGAAGTCCATTTTTCATGCGGTCATACATACGCATCAGTTTTTCACGTTCTCCGTATAATTTACCTTTTCCTCTTTCACTACCGGCAATTTTTGTCAGATTCGTGCGGAGAGACTCCATACGGCGGTCGTTTTTATCTACTTTCAGACGGTCAAACTGCTTGTCAACAGCCGCGTGATATTCTTTATAGATTTTATCTTTATCTTTGAAAGGAATAAACCCGATAGTATTCCATTCAGCCATATATTCTTTTAATGCACTTAAAGCTGCTTCGGCATCTTCATTTTCGTCCAGGGCATTGATTTTGTCGATCACTGCTTTTTTTGCTTTCAGATTTTCCTGTTCTACCCCTTTTTGTGAAGAGACATTTTTATTCTTTTGCTCAAAGAAATAATCACAGGCACCGATAAACCGTTTCCATACGGCATCCGAATGTTTACGGGATACAGGACCAATCGTTTTCCATTCTTTCTGCAACGCAATCATTTTCTCGGTAGTAGGACGCCAATCCGTACTGTCTTTCAGTGCTTCTGCTTTCTCACACAGTTCTTTTTTGCGCTCCAGGTTCTTCTCCATTTCCGATTTAACCTCTTTGTAAAATTCACTTTTCTTGTTAAAGTAAACATCACAGGCTGCACGGAAACGTTCAAATATTTTTAAGTTATATTTTTTCGGAGCAAATCCGATTGTTTTCCATTTTTCATGTAAAGCAATAATCT
>JAJBTP010000544.1 GCA_020860805.1 Tannerellaceae bacterium
GGTTAAAGCAAATGAGCATTTTTTCTTATTTAGCATCCATCTTAAAAAACGCCTACTTATGAAATATCCGGATATATTAAATAGTTTAAAGTCGTCGCTTGCTGTAAGATTCCATGAGAAAATTATTTATCAGAGAAAAGTGGCTGATGTATTGGAGATGCGTGTTCCGATGGTTAGACGGAGGCTGTCAGGGGCGGTTCCTTTTACGTTGGAGCAAATTTCGATAATTTGTGAAGAACTGGGGATTCCGGCGGATGAGATATTTTATAACTGTAAGAATGACCGGAAGCATTCGCTTGAATTTTATCAATATGATTTTACGGGTTATGAAGAGGAAAGCAATCTGGCATTCGACCAGTCGATAGATATGTTTATCCATGCTGCCCAATCCACCCATTCTAAATTTTATGCTTCCTGCAATACGTTTCCGAATATATTAAACCCTACTTTTGGGTGGCTTGCACGGTTTGCAGCACTTCAATGGATTTATTTTACGAAAGGTTCCGGAGGTATGCTACCACTTTCGGATATTCCTCTTTCCCCGCAATTACAGGAAAGACTCGATAAGTATCTGTTGGCTGTGCGTGCTCTTAAAAAGTCGGTTTGTTTGGTACATACTAAAATAGTAGAGAACTATCTGACTGATATCCGGCGGTTCTATATGCTTAAATATTTAACGAAGGAGGAGGTGAACTGTTTAACGCTGGATATTGAGGGAGCCTTAGAACTATTTGAGAAAGTTTGTACGGAGGCTCGTTTGGAAAATGGGAAAGAGATGGAAATTTATTGTTCCGAATCGTTTTTTTCAACGATATGTATATTGTAGAGAGCGATAATATCCATTTTGCTGTGTTTCAGCCGAACCCGGTCAATCCGATTATTAGCAGAAGTCCTGATATATGCCGGGCAATGACGCAGTGGTTTAATTTCTGGCGTCATTCTTCTATGCTTATCAGCCAGACCGGTACCCATATCCGGCGGCAGTTTATGCAAAAACAATACGAAGCACTGGAGGATTTTAAAACGTATATTGACCTATGAATTATCCGTTGTTAGTAAATACGATTAAACAAATACTGCAGGAAAAGTTTCCCCATGAGTCGAATAAAGCCCGGTTGTTGTCCGAACTATTAGGCATTACGGAAACTTCAGTGTACCAGAAATTCAGTGGTGACCGGCAGTTTTCGCTGGAGGAGTTACTGAAAATCGCGCGTCTTTTTTCTGTTTCTATTGACACCTTGCTGGGTGAACCTCCTTCGGTGTTTAGTCACCGGATGGAACTTATCTCTACGAAACACATGACCGAAGAGCAACGGATTATTTATATGGAGGAGGCTACCCGTTCCCTGATAGAGCAGGTTGTAAAAACAGGCCCTGCTTCTTACATGGCAGTTTGTAAAAATTTTCCTTTGGTTAGTTATTGTTATTATAGTTGGCTTATGAACTGCGGGCACCTGAAATGGCTTTATTTTAATAACTGCCTGCAGGAGATAGTGCCTCTTACACAAATGGATTTCCGGGATGCGTATAAACGGATTTCAGAAATTTATAAACAATCTTTTCCTTCTTTCCATAAATTGGTTTTCATTATAGATGGAAACATGATATCTAACTGTTTACAGAGCATTCAATTTTTCCAAAAAACCGGCTATCTGACGCCGGAAGAAGTTCATTATTTATTAAATGATTTAGAGAATCTGCTACAAACGTTAGAAAATATCTGCCATGAAGGGCATACTCAACATCCGGGACAGGAGATAGAAATTTTTTACACGGATATTCCTCTTGACAACGATTTATACCTCGTAGAAAGTCCTACTATAAACCAGGGCCTCTTCTTTATACAGGGTTTCCTGCCCCTTATCCACAAAGAGCCTCACACTTTCCGGCTTTTCCGTGAATGTGTAGACTCCTGTATCCGTTCCTCCACTTCCATCTGCGGCACTTCCATCTGCGACCGTAATACTTTTTTTGAAAAACAGTACCGGCTTGTAGATGAGTTCCGGTTAAAGGGGAATTTAAACCTACAAACTGAACCTTAAAAAAGCGTAGACTTTGAGGTCTACGCCGGTGTGAGTTTTTACATGTATCGGATCCTTATTTTTTCTTACCCTGGCTGGCGACGGCATCCATTAGTTTTTGGATTTCGTCGGGGTCGCCGAGGAAATAATCGTTTTCCAATTCCATATTGTCATTGAATTCAAAGACATAGGGGACGGCTGTAGGAAGGTTCAGGTGAACGATATCCTCGTTGGAGATGTTTTTCAAATATTTTATAATACCCCGCAAACTGTTCCCATGCGCTGCTACCAGAAGCTGGTTATTCTCTTTCAGTGAGGGAAATATCGTTTCTTTCCAATAGGGGAGTATATGTTCTACGGCATCTTTTAAGGATTCGGTTAAGGGCAACTCAGCATCAGCTACTTTTTTATAACGTATATCCATGCGGGGATTACGGGGGTCGTTGACATCTAAAGGCAACGGTGCAATATCATAGCTACGACGCCAGATTAGGACCTGTTCATCACCATATTTTTCAGCCGTTTCGGCTTTATTTAATCCCTGCAGATTACCATAATGTTTTTCATTCAGGCGCCAGCATTTTTCTACCGGAATCCAGTCCTGGTCCATCCGGTCGAGTACGCAGTTTAATGTTTTAATAGCACGTTTCAGATAGGAGGTATACGCCATATCAAAAACAAATCCTTTTTCTTTCAATAGGTCGCCGGCTTTGATAGCTTCCTGTACTCCTTTCTCTGTCAGATCGACATCTGTCCATCCGGTAAAACGATTTTCCTGATTCCATGTGCTCTCTCCGTGGCGAAGTAAAACAATACTTTTCATAGTTACTGGTATTTATTCATTTTACATGATAACAAATAAATACCGGTAAAAGATTATGTATAACTGAAATTTAAGGAGTTACTTTACCATTCTCCACTTGTGGATAAAGGAAGGCCCTGCCTGCTGTACTCTATTTGATATACTTCATCATCATATTTAAAAGAGCCTTCTTTCCAAACAGTTCCATCTTCATAATAAGCACGGTATTCGCCGTGTTTTCTTCCTTCTTCATAATTCACGGTTTCTGATAAAATTCCTCGTGAATTATACCGGCGGAGCAGCCCATGTTTTACACCGGTTTTATAATTTACTTCTTCCGACAGGGTTCCGTCCGGACGAAAATAAATCCATTCTCCCTCTAATTGTCCTTTTTATAGTGTCCTTTTTTACGTACATATCCGGTCCACCAGATTTCCAGCGATTCACCTTCCAGGACTCCGTCTCTATATGTATTTTCCTGTATAAAATTTCCGACATTACTATAAATATATTGCCATTGTTTACCTTCTTTCTTTCCATTGTGGTAATTCAGCCGGGCCCGTACTTCACGGGTATGGAAATCATATTTTACTTCTTCGCCTTCCTGCCTGCCTTCTTTATAGATTCTTTCCCGTTCTATCTGCCCGTCTGTAAAATACCTAATGCATACACCATCCAGCAGTCCGTCTTTATATTCTTTTGATTCTTTTACGGTGTGGCTCCCACGAAAATATTCCAGGAAAGTACCCTGTTTATATCCTTTCTGATAAGTACCTTTTTCTATCAACAGTTTATCTACATACCGCTTATATGCACCATGATACAGGCCTTCTTCAAATTCAGCTAAGATGTATTCTGTTTTAACCCTATCCATTATGCGGTGTAATCCGTTCAGAGGAGTATTCGTTTCTCTGATTGTAAACAAAAAAAACGCCCGTCTCCCAGGTTAGTCGTATGGATAGTACCGATTTGATCTTCCTGAGCCTGCAGTAAAAAAAGTAAAAGAGAGTAAATAGAGTGCATATAAATCTTTTCGAAATCATTCAGGATGCCGGGAGTAATTATATTTGATACCAGGAGAATATTCCCATTTAATCAACAGGTTGTTCTGGATATGGAATTTATACATGCCATTGGTATAGTCATAATATCCCAGGGTTTCCACAGGACCATCACAGGAGGCTTCCTGTCCTACTATCTGATAGTAGGTTCCCATAATACTAATCACTTTTTCTTTTGTCATCCCTAACTTTACAGCATGGACTTTATCTTCGGCCGGAGTAATATTGGTCATAGTCGTTTTACAGGATATCAATAGCCCGGCCAGCAAACAAATAGTTATATACTTTTTCATAATCGTACTATTTTAGAGCGTTTGACTTTGCTATAAATGTAGCATTAAATGGACAATTAACAATAGAGAACTGCCAGTTTTTTCTATAAACGAACTCTAAAATACGAAACGCTTTATCCGAATTGCTCTTTGTATAATGAATAATATTTCCCTTTTTTATCGAGTAGTTCCTGGTGGGTACCCTGTTCGATAACCTGTCCGTATTCCAGAACGACAATCTGGTCTGCATTCTGTATCGTGGAAAGACGGTGGGCAATCACGAAACTGGTACGGTCCTGCATCAGGCGGTCCAGCCCTTTCTGAATACGGATTTCACTACGGGTATCAATATTGCTGGTTGCTTCATCGAGCAAAAGAATAGCCGGATTAGCAATAGCAGCACGGGCAATATTAAGTAACTGCCGTTGTCCCTGACTCAGATTTTCACCGTCATTTTCCAACAGGGTATCATATCCATGCGGTAACCGTTTAATAAACGAATGGGCAGACGTAAGCCGGGCAGCTTCTTCTACTTCCTCGTCGGTTGCCTCCAAACGTCCCAAACGGATATTTTCACGTACGGTATCTGTAAAGAGGTGGGTTTCCTGTAATACGATAGCCATCATTTCGCGCAGGCTATCCCGTTTGATATCACAGATAGAATGCCCATCAATGGTAATATCCCCTGATTCTATATCATAAAAACGGGGTAACATATTGAGAATGGTGGTTTTGCCTGCTCCGGTAGTACCTACCAAAGCGATTTTCTTACCTGCCGGAATACACAGATTAATATCTTTCAGAATCGGTTTACCCGGTTCATAACTAAACCAGACTTTCTTCAGGGCTACTTCTCCCTGTATGTTTTCCATATCTATGGCATCCGGGGCATCTGCCGGTTCCGGCTTGTTCATCTATCACCTGGAAAATCCGCTCCGCACCGGCCAATGCAGCCTGAATGGTATTATAAAGACTGGCCAATTCATTAATGGGGCGACCGAACTGCCGGGAATATTGCAGGAAGGTGGCCAATCCACCAATATCAAATCCCCGGTAGATAGCCAGTAAAGCTCCTACAATGGTAATAAATACATACGTCAGCGTATTCAGGTTTTGCATAACCGGCATCATCATACCGGAATAAAACTGAGCTTTGAGTGACTTATCCCGCAAATCCTGATTTCTTTGTTCAAAAGCTTCTTTGACCTGTGGTTCATGACCAAATACTTTTACTACTTTCTGTCCGCTAATCATCTCCTCTATATAGCCGTTCAAATCTCCCAGAGAGGCTTGTTGAGCTTTGAAATAAAAGCTACTCTTTAATACAATCCGGCGGGCCGTAAGTATCATCAGGGGTACTGTGATTAAAGCTACCAGGGTAAGCAACGGATTGATATAAAGCATCAGTACAAATATACCCGTCAGCGTCAACACACTGGTCAGCAAATCCGATAAAGAGTCGGTCAACGCATCACTAATCCGGTCGATATCATTTGTAAAACGACTCATTAAATCGCCGTGTTGGTTCTGGTCAAAATATTTTACTGGCAGATATTCCATCTTTTCGAATAATTCCGTACGCATCCGGTGAACCGTACGTTGTGCAATGCGATTCAACAGATAGGAACGTATCCAGACAGCTGTAACACCTATCAGGTAGACAACTGCCAGAAACAATAACATGCGGATTAATCCCTGCACATCACCCGGTATAATATAGTCGTTTATAATAGGACGTAATAAATAAGAACCGGTCAGGTCGGACGCAATCCCCACTACAATGAGGGAAAATATGACTAACAATAGCGTTCTGTCACAGGCCAGATAGGATACTAACCGGCGCAACGTTTTCATTCCCTCCCGGGGCTTTTTTATCTTTTTTCAACCGTAAAGCCATATCAAACCGTTAATTGTTGTGAGTTATAAATTCCCGGTACATTTCCGATGTTTCCAGCAGTTCCGCCGGACTGCCCAGGGCTACAATTTCACCATCATCCAATATCAGTGCCCGGTCTGCCGACTGCATAGTATTCAACCGCTGGGTAATGATAAATACAGTTGTATCATGTAGCATACGATTCAGATTCGTACGAATTCGTAATTCCGTATCCGTATCTACGGCACTGGTACTATCATCCAGTATCAACACTTTAGGTTTACGCAAAAGAGCCCGTGCTATACAAAGTCGTTGCCGCTGTCCTCCGGACAAATTCGAACCACCACGCTCCAACATGGTTTCATAACCGGCTTCCAGATTCATAATAAAATCATGTGCATCTGCTACCCGTGTCGCTTCTTCCATCTCCTGCATCGTGGCGTTCTCTTTACCCCAACGGAGATTTTCGGCGACTGTTCCGGAGAAAAGTACATTTTTCTGTAATACGACTCCTACTCCTTCATGTAATATATCCAGCTGGTAGTCTTTGATTGCGTGTCCGTCAATTATAATCTCCCCCTGTGTCACATCATACAGGCGGGGTATCAACTGTACCAGTGTTGTTTTGGCTGAGCCGGTAGCCCCTACCACAGCTACCGTTTCTCCCGGATTAATCCGGAACGTAATATTTTTAAGTGCATCCATCTCCCCATCTGCATACCGGAAGCTTACCTGACGGAACTCCACGCTCCCCTGCTCCACCCGGCAATCATGTTGAAGGGCTTCCGGAGTATCTTTAAGGGAGGATTCGGTAGTAAGCACTTCCAGAATACGTTCTGAAGAGGCAGACGCGCGGGCGATAGTCATCACTATCATGGATAACATCATAAGTGCAAAAAGAATCTGTGCCAGATAGTTAACTACCGAAATAAGTTCACCCATCTGCAGGAGGCTATCTATCACCCGGACACCTCCCAGCCACAGAACTGCCAGTATGGAAAAATTCATGACGAGCTGCAAAAGAGGAAAGGCGGTAATCACAATATTGGAAGCACGGGTTACGACATCCCGCAGATCCGCACTTTTAGCGCGGAATTTCTTACTTTCAAAATCTTCACGCACAAAGAATTTTACCACCCGGATATTAATCAGATTTTCACGTACTACTTCATTCAGATTATCCAGTTTCTGCTGCACTATCATAAAATAGGGAAACGCTTTTCGCAGAATAACATACAAACCGATAGCAAGAGCCGGTATCGAAAATGCCAGAATCCATCCCAGGTCTTTATTAATCCGCAAAACAAAAAAGAGGGAAACTACCAACATTAACGGAGAACGCAGCATTAACCTTAGCCCCATTAATATGACCTGTTGCAGTTTGGTTATATCATTCGTCAGGCGTGTAATCAGTGAAGCCGGACTAAAACGGTCTATCTCTGTAAAAGAGAACTCCTGTATTTTACTAAAAATTTCTTTTCGTAAATCCGTACTGAAACCTATGGACGCATAAGAAGAAGTATATACATTACTGATACTTACTACCAGACTTACCAGAGAGGTCAACACCATATAAATACCAATACGCCCCACTACAGCAATATCACCCAAAAGGACGCCTTCGTCCACAATGCGAGCCATAAACATAGGCTGTGCGGTTTCACATATAACCGTAACCAGAACCAACAAAGGGCTCAGTCACAGGCTTACTTTATAATTCCTGAGAATCTGCCAGTACTTTTTCATTTTCCGGGAGCATGTTTGCAATTAAAACAGTTACCGGGAATGATGGTTTAGGATTTTAAGAAAAAGAAAGACTATCTTTGTACTACTACACCAGGCAAAACAGAAATAAATAAAATGAAAAAAGCCATTGTCTCAGGCATATTTCTTTCTTTAACAATAACCCTATGTTGTTGCCGCCATTCTACAACCCATAACCGGGATGAATATATAACAGATTATACCAGTTTCACAGATTATGAATACATCTATGATAACAATGGATTATTGAAGAAAGTGATAGAACGTTCTGATAACATCGCTTTTCTTTCCAATGACTTCATTGTATCTGAAACAGTTTATTTTTATGATGAACGGGACAGTATTCACAAGACAGAGTATTATACTTACTTTTCTACTAAATAATATGTATTAACAGAAATAGTTTATTTTACAGATTCTACAAAAATTCATGTACAGGTAGATGAGACTGTGATGGATACAACTTATACTGTCCGGTTTTTACCCGGCAATAAAGAGAAACCATTGGAAATTTTTTATCAATCTAAAACACATGAAATTGCTTCTGAACTGGAACATTTATTGGGAGCTGAAAGCCTCCCACCCATAAGAAAAAAGACGTTTAATAGGTATGATGAAACAGGTCAGTTAGTAGAATCCAATGAAATTGATTTATTTACAGACAGTAAAACACAAACAAAATTCCGTTATGAAACAA